>NZ_JACLQV010000015.1:0-60580 GCF_016648915.1 Streptococcus sp. 3.1
GACAGCTCTTCTTTCGAAATCTTAAGTAGCCCTTTTTTTATGATATCATATCTCAAAAGAGCCTGTTCAAAAGCCAAATTTCTTTCACTTTTAGAATTAAAACGCATCTCGAATATCCCCTTTAAAAAGAGGGCGGGACAAAAGTCCTAGCCTCTCAATTGTCCTTGGATTGCCGAGCAAGACGCAGTGGTTGAGTGGGCTCTACTACGCTGATTGCATCAGCTTTTACAGCCCTACTCAACTGTCCCACTCTCATGTTCTATAATGGATAAACCTTGCGAAATTCTTCTAAAACAACCTTGCTGTCAGGTGTAAAAGTCAGGCCCGCTTTCTCCAGCCACTTCGTGAAGAATTCCTCGTGAACCTGCCACCAATAGGCAAGGGACTTATCTCCTTCCCCTTCCTTAAAGGCATGGTCGTCTGACACTTGATTGAAAGGCTGAACAGAAACCTTGGTGATTTCGACAATGCAGATAGCTTGATGTTGGCTGTCTAAAATCACATCAAAGGTTCCTTCTTGTGGAAGGGGTTCGTCCCCTACTGCATAGAGGTCGCAGGCTGAGGCAGTTGCTGTTTTTTCACCTGTAAACACCAAATCCGCTAAAAGGTCTGGTTCCACACCAAAAGCCCAGGCGTCTATCTCATCTCCAATAGAGGGGGTGATTTGCTTGTAGGCATTCCACATTTCTTGCGGTGTCATGATTGCTCCTTCTTTTCTTTTACCTTCCAATTTCTATAGCTTGTCAGTTCTAATTCTGGAAATCCTAGTAACTCTGCCTTCACCTTCAATACTATGGGTGAGGCAGTTTCTTCGGTAATCTGCTCGATCGGAAGCCAAATGGCATTTGCTGAATCATTGCTTCCATCAAGAACTTCATGAGGAAGGGATTTTTGAGAGTGTTCCAAGTCAAGTACTATATCATAAAAGGCCATGATATGGTGTACGACAAAGTCTTGCCCATCTTCTTGAACCAGCACATCATAGATTCTAGGGTTTGAATAATCGCTAAGCATATAGCCCGTCTCTTCCAGAACTTCTCTCTTGAGAGTTTCTGTCAGGCCCTCACCTGGTTCTTGACTACCACCAGGTAAATCAAAACGATGCTGATAAGGTCCTCTTGTTTTTTCAATGCAGAGCAGTTTCCCCTCTTGAAGACAAACTCCATAGACGCCAAAGTGATTTTTGATTTCCATATTCTTAACTTCCTAGCTTAATTTTTTAACACATAAATATCATCACATTAATCTTGGGTTGGGGGACACTCTTTATTAAATACATTTTGTCTATTTAACTATAACAGACTTTCAAAACAAAAAACGCAAGAGTTTTCCCCCTTGCGTTAAAACGTCATGTTGATATTCCACGACGTTCCATTATCATGGTGAGATATCCCCATGAATAACAATATTATCGTTTCTAAAGCTATTTTACCATATTTGTAAAGACTTTTCAACCAAAAATATACTGTCAATTATTTTGTGTTTACACAACTTATTTTACACTACCACCAATACATAGCAACTCCTTAATGATGAAGTCTTCATTGAGTGTGATAAAGACCAAAGCCTTGAAGATATAGCAAGTCTAATGGGTATAGCACCTAACTGGATGCCTGATAGCAACCTTCGAGCGAATGGATATGAATGTTCCTTTTACCAGAAGGATTAGAGACAAAAAACGGTTCACTACCCAATATATGGTAATGAACCGTTTTATATTACATAATAGTTGTCATGAGTTCTTTAACAATCTGAACTGATTTCTCAAAAGAAATATCTTGTGCATATTTGAATTGTCTTTGATAACGTGTCCAAAGTTGCTTTTGATACTCATCAGTTTCAATACTATTTAGCTGACTTTCCCAAATATCAATAGCCTCTTTACTTCCTCGTTTTTCTACAGTATTGGCCAGAGCTTTACGCAACACATCGAAATCTATCTCATCTTTTCTGGTATGGTACAAGGTAAAAAGGTCATAACGATCACGAGGACGTGTTGATGCTACTCCTCGGCTAATGATCGTTTCCAATTTTTCAGCTAGAACAGTTTCCAAATTATAAGTCCAAACCTCAATGGTTTCATTTGCTAATAGGGATGACATCGAATAAGTAATTTCTCTAGGTGTAATCTTATCACCCGTTGTAATGTCGATGAAAACAACCTCTCTTAAAGTATCAAATGTAGCATTGAGTTTTAGAGAAAATCCCCCGTATTCGTCATCTTGGCGAATCGGCTCTAGTTTATCTACTTCAAATGAAAAGACATCGTCCGAATCCGAAAGAATCTCTTCAAAGATGGTAATCAGATTTTCTTGACTAAGTGTAGTCCCTTTAAGCGTCACATCTAAATCCATTGTCGTTCGCTTATCAAGTCCTATCAACTGTCCTATTAGATAACCGCCTTTAACAATGAAAGAATCCTTATAGGAACTTTTAGCAATCAATTTCAATACCTGTTCAATCAGGAAGTTTTGCTGAAGCTGCTGGGCAGGAATACCTCTATCCTTAGCCATATTCTTAATCTTTGCCTTAAAGCTATTTGCATTGGAAAACATTAGGTTAATACCTCCATGTAAGATTGCAACTTATTAGTCACCTTGAATAACTGTGCATAGTGAAACAGTTTTGAAGAGTTAACTTTGTGATTTTGAAAATACATCTTAAATGCAGGAGCTATAACTTGAACATCAACTTGATAAACTGGTCTCAAACATTCTGCTAAAACTCTCTCCGGCTCGTAAACCTTAATCTTCTGCCCCACTTGTCGCTCAAGCTCAATAATTCCTTCATCATAATAAGAACGAAGAACTAACGGACGTATACCTTCTGATTTAACATTTTTTGTATTGGTTCCATAAGGAAAGCTCATCGTCATCTCAAAGGGAACTGTTAGTGATAATCCATGTAACCAAAGAGCTGTTTCTAAAGAAAAAATTCCTTTTGAAAAACGTTGCTGCGCCACAAACCATTCGTCCAGATAAGTATCAGGGAGGCGATATAACCCCTTTCCTTCAATCTCTACTTGTCCCTCATCAATCATTCTCAGCAATATTTTGTAAGGTAATTTCTCTTCAAGTACTTGTTGAAAGGTCAAAAATCCTTGATGTTGTTGAAAAGAAGCCATAATCATTTCAATATTATTCATAATAGCACTATCCTTTCGTAAGAAATAAAATGCTAACACTTTTATTAAATGTTAGCATTTTATTTCTTTTTTATCAACTATTTCGGGTTTAATTCCTTCAATAAGGATCCACCAGAGCACGAGTTTTTGGCAAGCAATAAAAACCAGTAGACCGTATAACCCTTTTAAAAAAGCCACGTATAAAATACGTAGCTTACCTTTCTACTGAACTGCAGGCCCTAAGTCGAGATAGAGAATGTCTCGCTTAGTCGCATACTGTAGTGCATGCTCATCAGCTTCAAACAAATCTGAAGCTAGAAACCTTTTTGTAAAGACTGTTTCGTCTTTACGCTTAAATGTTGCTGTATAACTATGTTTAGTCATTATCTTTCTCCTTTAATATTCGTACTGACCTTTGACTCCACTATAGAGCCAATACACAGCTTTATCGTAACCTTGCTGAAGGGTACCGTTAGCATCCTCCATTAGGTCTCTCAAGGAATAAAATCCTCGGTAACTGTCTAATGCAGATTCCATCAGACAGAAAAGATAGGTTGGCATATCTTTTGTTCCCCAAGCTAGAAGATCTAATTGACTTAAATCATCTCTTGCTTCTTTTGGAAAACGACTCGGAAAATTACTTGTCGTAAAATTTCCACATTCTTTTGCTCGCTGTAACATAATCAAGCGAGTTTCCAACATGTGTATATCAGCTTCTTGAAAAGCTTCTGCATGCTCTGTGGTAATAATCAACTTTGATAGACCAGGATTGATTTCCTCAACTTCATAATAAAGTGAAGATTCAAACGGGATCTCAATCGGAGGAAGGTTAGATACTCCCTCTCGATTCAAGACCACGTTCCTAACTGGTCGGCATAGCAAACTTTGTTGCATATCCGACTTGTTGCTATCAATAATCGACGCAATCCGGTCATCAATTAGGTCTGACGGAAATCCAGCAATATTACTATTATATTGGTGAACCTTTTCAATATAATAGAGTCCTTGAGTGATTGTCATTGTTTTCTCCTTTTTTATTCAGGTCAAGCCATTACAACATCGTCAAGACCGAGCTCCTTGAACTCTTCTTGTGTCTCGCTATTGCTTTCAGTTGTCTTCAATTTGATGACAACATTCAGCCCCATAGCACGTGCTTGTAACAATGCTGAAGCGAGTGCTGGTTCGGGTTTTCCCTCAACGAATAGGGTTTGAACCTTACGCTCCTTCATTTCCAGAATTCTCTTGAGATAAAGACAAGAGAGTTCCAAGAATGAATAGGATTGAGCGTTATCAATCTGAGGGAAAGTTGTAACGCCTTCAAGAAGGTCTTTGGCAAAAAGATCCGCAAAGACCTCTTGAGTTTTTTTGTTTTTATAAATATAGATATGTTTTTTTGTCATTGTTTTTCTCCTTTTTATTTTAGAAACTGGACTACCATAACTTCTCTACTTAACAGAAGGAAGCTCCTTGCGCGTGTTGATGTCTTCAACATCTTCTGTTACTGGCGTATAGTAAGTAAGATGATACTCACCATTGTCCCAACTCTTAAAGACAGAAGACTGGCAGAACTCAATCTGGTCATCTTCTACCTGATAAACCAGGTTAGCCATGTAGCCATTATCAAAGTAATAGCGATGGAATACAACCTTACGATTGCTTCCCAAACGTACCAAAATTTCTGGATTTTGACGTTTATATTGGGTTGGTTTAATGAAAAACCCAAATTGTGACCTTAAACTAGTCATCTTTAAGTCTTCCATTGCTACCAACGCCTCATCATAAGAAATAGGCTTTAACCCACTTTGTTCTAACAAGGTATTGATAGCAACCATTCCATCCTTCTTAATAAAAAGATGGCTATTACCAGTCTTATTCAAAAACTGATGTAAGGTCATTCCTGAAAATGAACCATTAACCTCTTTATCAGAGGAAATACGTTCAAACAGTTTTCTTCCTAGTAAATTTGTTGATAATGTTGTCATTGTTTTTTCTCCTCCATAGAAAAAGAGGAAGGTGTAGCCTAGGGCTAATACCTTCCTCTTTCTCTAATGTATCAAATATGCGATGTATCTTGCACGATACACTATTTATAGCAGTAACTCACCACTGCATCTCATCAAGTTCTCGTGGGCTTAACTTACGCCCCAATTTTTCTTCAACACGCGCAGCCCAGACAAGATTGCCATTCTTAATCATTTCAATCTCCTCTAGTGTCTTGTAAGGTTTATTCGGTAAACCTGAAGACTTCCAGTCTGCCTTAAATTGTTCAACTATCCTCATGGTTAGCTTTCGCCTCCCTTCAAAAATCGGTCAATGAGCAACTGGCATGCTGCCGTATGAAACATCACACGATTGGTGTTTGCAATACGACTGCAACCGTAGCGACGTACGTAGTAATCTAAAAGAGCAGTCTTTGAAAGACAGATCATGACCCCCTCGAAACCACGATTGAAAGCATCTTGGGCAACATGTGCTAACAAAAGCCCTGCTATCCCTTGATTTTTCTTATCCATACGAACCTCTAGCTTATGAACAAAGGTGTAAGCATCTCTAGGCACTGGAGTGAACTCAATCATTCCAGAAATCTCCCCTTGAATCACAAAACCACTGGTCATCGCATCAGATGAACTCCTTACCGTCCAATCAACTTCAAAACCTTCTGACGTCAAATCAGATAAGGTCGAAATCGCATCTGAACTAAAGGTCCAAAAGAAGGTCTCTTTCATGCTTTGTCTCCTCGCTACATCTTTTTCTTTATACCTATTATAACACCATTTTTAGATAGACAGTCGGCCTAAAGCAAGCTCTTGGTCATAGGCTTCCTCTAGCTCTTTTAGATAAGACTCTGAGTAATCTCCAAGGTCTTCATCTGTTAAAAGTTTAGTGGTTACCCCTTTACCTGGGACATTGCAAGTCAGTACGGTTGCTTTATAAATAAAGTTCACGCCAGACTCTGCATCCACATAATCAAATGTGACAGACATTGGGATATCACTAAGAGTGCTATCTTGCTTTAAGATGTTAGGCAAAAAGCTATCGATATTCTCTCGAATATTCCAATTCCCACAAGCTGTAAAAGGAAGTGTCACTGAGACAAGTCCTTCTTCAGTTGTGATACAATCTGCTTCACTTGGAGAACCTTCTATAGTCGTAGGTCTCCAAGCTTTGGCATTGATTACCCTATGAGTAGCCACAAGCACCTCAATATCTGAAAATGTTGGTGCGGAAATAGTTACCTTTCCAAAGGCATCAGAAATATTTCCCATTGTTTTTCTCCTTTCCTAGAAACAACGCATTCTTCCGTTATCTCTGAAAGAATAGTATTTATCCTTCGTTACGATAACATGGTCTAAGACCTCCATCTCAAAGAGCTTTGCAGCATCTTCAAGGGCCTCAGTAACATTAATATCATTACTTGAAGGATATACACTTCCAGAGGGATGGTTATGAGCTACCAGCACGTAGCGAGCTAAATTCTTCACTGCATAGTGTAAAATCTCTCTTGGACACGCCATACTACGATGAACGCTACCGATGAAAACTACTCGCTCCTCGATAACGTTATAATGCACGTCTAAGTACCACACTACAAGATGCTCTTGTTTCTTATGTCCATAGGCTTTTTGGATACTTTGAGCAAAATATCCAGTCCCTGTGACACAAGTTGGTTTTTCTTCCTCACCTTCTGAACGTTTGAAAAGTTCAAGCATTGAAAGAAAGGCAATAGCATCTCTCTGAGTTAATCCATAATGTTTTAACTCCTCGATACTTAACTCACAGACCTTCTTAAAGACCTTCTTAAAATCTCCTTGCAATTCAGAATACAAGGCATCGACCTTTTCTGAAGGGATCCAGTGAGTGAAAGCCCTTTTGAATAACTCTCTATCACCAAAGTCTTTAGGATGTCTAACTTGTCTCCTAGTAATTGTTTCTGTCATTGTTTTTCTCCTTTACCTCTTAAACCACAAGCCATTCAGCCTGCAGTTGCATAGCGACGGCTGCGGTTGTGGTTACTTTAAAAAGCAAACGCTCCTGGTTATCTCTTGCAACGACAATAGCAACGTCACCCTTATAGATAACCGAAATGTTACTTTCGTGAGGTAGCGTATTGGTCAAAATCATAATTCTATCCATAACTACCTCCTCCTAGGCTGGCGCTACTACCCACATAGAGCGGATAGCTTGCACCTTTCGATTCGTCTCTGCACGGTCTAAGCGACAATCACTATCAAAATTAGTACCATAGACATCTTCGTATACTTCTCTCATACGTTTGCCTAGGTCCTCAATATGAGACAATTGCGCTTTCGAAGCGCGTGCATTGAGGTCAGTCATATAGCGATGATAAACTTTCCTAAACATCGCATTTAATCTGGCATCATTCTCTAGGTACCATTTAAGGGAGTAGTTCTTATAGTGCTCGTGTAACCACAAGGCTTTTTCTCTTTTTGTCATTGTTTTTTCTCCTTTATAAAACAAAAAATGGCCCCTAGGACCATTTTTCTGTTCTTGTTTTGAGGGCTGTCAGTTCGTTAAGCATAGCTTCGTAATAAAGTCTACGTTTCAGACGTGACGAAAACAAATCCACAAATTCCTTATAGTAATGAATATCTTCATTTGTATAGGACTTACAGGGACGATTTTCATCAAAAACGATTAACCAGACTCTTTTTCCGGGAACGGCTTCACTCATTGAATTGACTCCTCTGTTATCCAAAGCTTCAAGACCCGCTAGTGAAACATACCCTACTCGAACCTTATGCCCATCGTTCTTTAGATAAGTACACACTTTAGCCATACATTGCCTATGTTTTTTTGGCTTGTGGGCACCCTCTAAAAAACACAGTATATTAATAATAGACGTCTCCTTCCTTTGTTCAACTACGAAAGAAGTGTTGAATCCCTTCTATCAAAAGAATAGGGATTAGAAATACTACGGCAACTAATAGTTTAAAAACCAATTGGTTGCGAAGCAAGTTGCATAGGAAAAATAGCCTAGAATGGCCACAACCCGAATAACCAACAGCTCTGGAAGTGTCTATTTAAAGAAAGTGTACCAAACTTGTTGTTCGACATATGTTCGGTTTGAATGGAAAAAATTTAAAATACTGGTGATTGTTTATCTGACAAAGTCACGACTAATCACCTCTTTTTGTTTCTGTTGCAAAGCATGGTTGTACATATTTAGTAAAAGCTCCTTCTTAATAGGGTCCTCTTCTGCTATATATGCTTCAAAAAGATCATTAATATTTTGCATATCCATTCCTACCTTCGTCCTTATAATATCATGTTGTATAATTCTCTTCCTATTATAGCATACTCTTTCTCACCCAGGTATAGTTCTACCCTCTGGATAATGTTCAATTAATGCCAATCAGGTAAACACCTCTAATTAACATTTATCTTATTTTGTTGCCGTAATAAAGTCTGACCACTTTTTGTTCTACTACTATTGTTGTTGTGCCTGCTGACGTTGTTTAGAAACAAAATCAGATAAAGCTTTGAGTTGAACAGTCAACCCTTGGCTTTCTCCTAGCTGAGACCACTCAAGCAACTGGCTTTCTGTTGCTCCAAGAGACAATGCAGCTTCTTCACCACGAGCAACCATTTGAATCAGTTGATCATCGTTACAAGCAGCTTTTATCCCTTTTGTAGCTGTTTCACTCGTTTGTGGAGCTACTTCAGACTCGCTAGTTGCTTGCAATACACTATCACTTGCCACTTTGTTATCTGATGTCACCTCACTAAGTGATGTCTGTTCACTGCTACTCAAAGAAGCAGTAAGCGACGCTGACTGAGCAGTCTTTCCATAGCGGGCACCTGTTGGCTTACGAGGTGTTTTCGCTTGGGCTTTTGACTGATAATTATGGTTACTATCATAATTACCAGTCTGTTGAGCTGATTGCGAATGATTTGGCACATTGTCCATATCTAGTTCTTCGCTATCAGCCTCAATACCAAGCAATGTTTTCACCTCGTATCGACGTAGGTAGGTTACTTGTGCTCCCAGATTCTTAATATCATTGACATTGTAGAATACCGGAACCGACTCAATGTCGTAAGAAACACCACTTTCATGAAGTAGTGTCGTCACAACTTTGATCCCATTGGCATTACCAAACGGAATATGTTTGGTTTGCTGAGTCAACGTCAAGCCGTACTTGTTAAGTGCTGGACGTACAGCCCCTAAAATCTCTGATAGAGGGGCGAACTTAAAGTCCACGTTCTTAAACGTGACTCTACTTGTTGCTGTTACAGACTCGAACTCAGCTTGAGCCTTGGCCAAAGCCTCAAACAATGGAGCCATAAGCTCTGGTTCCGGTTTAGAATGGTCTTTTTTTACTTGTTCAGCCTTTTGCCATTCTAATTGCATTTCAGCCTTAGCTAGAGCCACCTTTGCCTCAATGAGTTCAGCTAGCATGTTTGTGTTATTTACCATAGTTTCAGTATTTTCAGTCATTGTTTTTCTCCTTAATATAAAAAGTGGTCTCTTGACCACTTTATTTACTATTTATTATTATTGTAAAAATTCTGCCACTGTTTTTGCTGTTGTTAACGACTTATTCGTCAAACAGTAATCACAGTGACCACATCCTTCGACAAAATTATGTGCTAAAGCATCTTTAAGTGCTTTAACATTTCCATAGAAGATGTCTCTCCCCATTTCAATAATAGTATCATCGATTAGAATTAACTCCTTATCTGGAACAGGTTCTTTCGAAACTGCCATAATATAAGGTGTAAACTCATAACCGTAGGTTTGCTTCAGCAACTCCTGATATACGTACATTTGTAGCGTATACTGATATTCTACAATGTTATAGAGAAGAGACTTCGTATAACGATGAAGTGTCGTCGAATATTTTTCCGACTGAAGACTCTCCATCGTCTTCAAGTCAACGAAATAACCGCCTGAAAGATTCAGACTATCAATTTTGCACTTGAAAGGAATCCCTTCCAGCGTACCAGTGATAATCCGTTCTTTCTCCACCATCTCATCATCCGTACCATGATACAAACGATTAAAAAGCTCTTCTTTTTCTAAAGCAGCAATCATCTTATCTGCTTGTTTGAAAGAGGCTTTTACCTGGCCAGCGGTTTTTCCTCGTTGACTGATGATCTTCTCTCGATTCATTTCCAAGAAAGCTTCATGAGCTTCTTTAGTCTCAAAATACGAATGGACATAATTACCAACAAGTAGGCTTTCTGTCTCCGTCTTCTCAGGCCAAAAGCCCAAGTCAACAACTTCCTGCCTTAAGGGACATTTGATGTACTCCTTAAAACGAGAAGTGGACATGTAATGCCTATCTTGGTAGTAATTATCCTCCGTTAATGGAGGAAGTAACTCTACTTCTAGCATTTTTCTCCTTTCCAAAACAAAAAGAGCTCAGTATGACTGAACTCTCTCTATTTTCTTCTAAAGACCTTGCTATACTAGAAAGGAATATTCTCAAACATAGTCGGGTCCATAGCTTCTCCACCTCCAGGAAAGCCCCCTTCTGCAGGTCCAAAATCTGGACTTTGTTGAGAAGTGCTGTTGCTATGGTCACGAGGCTGTAAGTTGTCAAAGTTTGACACATTAACCTCGGTCACATAGACTCGCTGACCTTGTTGGTTTTCATAAGAACGAGTTTGCAACCGTCCTTCAACGGTCACAAGATATCCCTTCTTTAGCCAGTTTGCGAAATTCTCCGCATACTTACCCCAAATAACTAGAGGGAAAAAGTCGCTTTCTCGCTCCCCATTTTGATTTTTGAAATCACGAGGGCAAGCGATACGAGCCGTTGCTACCGCCTTGTTCGAAGGCGTGTAGTGAAGTTCCGGTTCTGCGACCAAACGACCAGTAATAATTACCTTATTAAGCATATGTTTTTCTCCTTTGATATTGAATGTTGTTTAACGACCGTAATGAAGACCACCTAAACTGTCCTCATACTCTACCCACCAATCTGCTGGGTCTTGAGACTCACGTAATTCCCTTCCAGTGGGATTACATAAGTCGGTATTTCCTTTTTCGTTTCTGAAGGTTCTTGAAAAAATACCTTCAGTTGAAATTTCAACAAATTTTGCCATATTTTTCTCCTTTTTCTAAAACACTAATTTCTAAAACACTAACTCGAGATCCATCATCTCGACAATTTCCGCTTCAGGCTCTTGCTGAGAAACATACCTTGATTTACCAAGGTATTCCTTATACCCCCTCTTAGTCCAATGACTACGTGGGGTAACTCTCTCAAGTTTTCCTTTAACATGATCATTAGAACAAGAGGTCTTCGGATCTATGAAACCGCTAATGACACCATCAGCCCACTCACTAGGACTGATGATATAATTCATTTCATCGTAAAATGTTTTACGATATGCGGTTTTCTGTTGTTTTCGTGCCGCTCTATAAGTAGAGCTCGTTTTGAAAGTTTTTGTCATTTTTTTCTCCTTTAAAAATATAATATTGTTGTTGTTAAGTGACCTTGGAAAGCCCCGAACACCTGTTCGTAGCCCTCCTCCGTATGCCGACAAGTTAGAGTTGGGAACACCTGTTCCTCACCTCTAATCATCGAGATGTCGCCTTCCTTTTTTGTCCGTCTACCCAAACTCAAAACAAAAAAAGCATAACAAAGAAGCCGGCAAGCCTTGTCTCAAAAAACAAGGATGCGCGTGCCTATGGCAAACCATAGGATAAACTTCTCGTTATGCTTAGTTGCTAATAACGTTTGTTGTAGCCTTTCAAAAAACTGAAGGCAAATTATCTCGTACCTGTTATAAGCGTTAAGTCTCTTCTTCTGTCTGATGACTTAACTGATAGCTAAAAGCGAGTACGCTCCCTTTTAACCCATTATAAAACATGGTATGCCTATTGCTGGGACAGAACCAGTAATGACATCTCCTCCTCCATGTTTCCTCTTTTCTTTAGTCACGTGACCAAAGGTTCACCGTTTGAGGTGGTGAAAAAAAGATATAAATTAAAAATTTATGTCTTTAGTATAGCAAACACATAAAATAATAGCAACCTAAGAATAAAAGTGACTTACCGTAAAATAAAAAAAACACCTAAAAGGTGCATGATATACAGTTTATGTTTTAGTTCCATGTCAAATAGAACAGTAACAAAACCTTGTACTTTAAAGGTTAACCTTCCTCTAAGTTTTAGTACCATGTCAAATAGAACAGTAACAAAACCTCGACATGGACCAGCTCCCGACCTTCTTGCCTTGGCTTCCGGTTAGGCTATCTGGTATTTACAAGGTTATTCATAATTACCTTGAAGGTTCCTAAATAAACCCTTTTAGTTATTATAACATATTTATCGTTTGAGGTAAGGAATCAAGCAAATAACCCTATATCACTTTTTCTTATGTTTAATCTTGTTCAGTTTAAGGTCTTTGAAAGAAAGTTTATTCTCTAAAATAGCCACAAATTCATATGGAGCATTAAACATAATTTCAAAGCCTTTTTGTTTACGCTGGTCAAACCAAGACATTTCTTCTGGATTGTAGTCCTTACGAGGTTGCAAGGATTTGAAGTCCTCTTGATAAAGAGTAAAGGTATCACCCAACATCAAGATCTGATTAGCAATCCGTCCAAAACGGTTCTTTCGTGCTTTTTTTACCTTATGCCAGATATAACGTTTTTGGTCTAGAAGTTTCTTATAGGCTGAGTCCTGCACCCATGCTCTCTTCCCTTTTTTCGGAACACCATTTTCATCGTAGTTGTCTGGGTTTAAGGCTCTATGCTTACTTTCTATCGCTTTATCCAAGTCCGCCAACCGTTCACTATACCCAAAATCATTGGAGAGGTCATAAACAATAGTCTCATTATCACGCGCAGCAGTAATCGCCATCTGCTCAACAGATAACTTGATTTCCACGTTTCCTTTATTTGGTAGCTCATGGTCTAATCCATAAGGAACACCATCAAAGACTAATAAGATACTGTATTTCCAAACATTTCCCTTAACAAGAGTCCGTTTAAGAGCATATAACGCTAACTTTTGAAATTCCAGTGCATAGGCAACCTTAATCTCTTGGCCTCGACGAAAAGCAAAAGGAATAAATAACTTGTCGTTTCTGCCTTTACCAGTCGCAAAGAATACCCCTTCATCAGTCACGTAGTTATTGCATTTACGGTACCATAAAGTCGTAAAATCCACTAAGCGACCAACTGAGACATGATTGCTACTTTCTCCTTGCTTACGACGCTGAAGATAGGCCCCTTTAACTGTCTGACTAAGAATTTCCATAGTAGACCAGTGGATTATCCCTTCTTCTGCATACCTTTCATACATAGCAGTTGCTTGTCCTAATTCTTTATATCGGATGAATTTGCCACTATTAAGACCAAATCTATCATTTAAGGCTATCCAATCTGCTTTAAGTGTCTCCGAAAGCTCCTTATGTGTTTCCTCCATAGAGATTTTCTTTGTCTTGTCTTTCTCTTTAGAGATAACTTCCTTTAACTCTGCTAGCTCTTTAGTACGTAGAGACAAAGACTTATATTCCTCTGAGCTAACACGACGATGTTCTTGGCAATTGATCCAATTTGTTACGGCTCGTTTTAACTTGTAGCCATATTTAAAACGTTTGGCTAGAAAATCATCGTAACCTTTGGTATTCAAAGGGATTTCTAAAGTATACACTCTACTACTCCTTTCTCTAAGAACTTATCCTTGCTAATTAGCCATATAGACCTCTATCTGACTTATACTCAAATGAATTGCTACTAGTTATCTATCACCAAAAATAGTGGCAACCCTATTATCCACCTATCATAGCAATAAAATAAAAAAAGGACAATAGTCTACAGCCTAATGTCTTTATTTAACAAACTTGTTGATACAGTAGCTAGCCTACCACCATAAGCCAAGAAGCACCCCATATAAATAAACAAGAAGACACCATTTATGATGCCTTCTCGTTCCCCTCTATTCTGTTTCGACCAAATGGGGTTTCAAAGTAACTACTGTTCCTTATCATTCTCTGCTTTATGATGGCTTGTAGCTATCCCTTCAGGAAAGTGATTCCTTTTCTCCGAAAGAAACCTTAAAAATGAATATGGAAAAGCTAAAATCAGTCTAAGCAGCAAGTAAAAGTTACCCCCTGCTAAAACACTAAACGATAATCTTATCAAAATGTTATTGCTGAATGTCATAAAGCCCAATACATTCATTAACAGTAAGCCTAGAGTGATTCCAACAAGGATGACAAACCAGTTTAATCTTTCTAAAGACCAATCATATTTTTTTAATAAGATATGAATCGAGAACATTCCTACATAAATTAGCAAGATCGTTAGAATACCCAATGAACTACTGACAATAGACTGAGATGGTGTCCCTTCTTTTATCAATGAGTTATCTTTAGGTAAACTATCGCTTATCATTTGAAAGAAAGAATGATGATTGCTATTAGTAACAATACCTTTAGTTACTGCTGCTAAAACCACTACTAAGATACACAAAGCTATCGTTATAATCGTCCATTCTAGACTATTTTTAACGACTTTTTTCATTTTTCTCCACTCCCCTTTCTAGTTGATGAACATATGGTTCATATATAGCACTAAGGTCCCCTTGAATGCCTTTGAGATGTCCTTTTGGAGTAAATATTGACCACGTCATCATACCTACAACTAAACCAAGAATCATCATGAAAGAAATTGTTACCGTTATATCCGTTTTGGAATATTTTGAGTCCAATAGCCTACCCATCTATTATTACCTCATTTAGCTGGTAAGTAAACGACTGGGAGCCTATAGTGTCACTACAAAACGATAGTAATTTGTTAATTAAACCTAAATAACTGTTTGTAAGCTCATTTTCAATCAGAGGATAACCAAAAACCTTAATTTCACGAACATCTCGGCCAAACAATAGATATCTAGGAATTGAAGGAAACTCTTCCATAAAAGTGACAGGCTCTATTGAGTAAAAACCCAATTGCTCAAGTCTTTCAGGAGTTCCTGATCCCATTAAACAATCCTGAAGCTCAATAAAGAAATGAAGTTCCTCAAATTCCTCATCAGTGGGTGAAAATCTAATGAAATAATTACGCAGGGATATTTCTTTTTTTACGTGGTCCATTAATTCCAGATTTTGTTTAACTCCCTCATACCTTTGTTGTTGAAGGCCAAATCTCCATCCATGAGATAGAGCCATAGTATTAACGAACTTATCTGCTGAAATGATATTGGGGAATGATTGAGAGAGACTATCTAAGGAAATAGACTTCTTCTTAACAATTTCCTCAGCACTTGGATACTCGTTAAGATCAATCAAGTAACAATGTCTAAGTAGTCTCAATGAATTATCTAAGGAGTATTCATTTCCTTCAAACTCAACAGTCCACTCTTTTGTAAATCTATTAAAACCTCTTATTTTTAAATTCGACTTATTATATAAACCTTTAACATCCAAAGCTACTAAAAATCTATATTTACGACCACTCTCATCTGAGAAGTTAATTCTTTCAGGTAAAAACCTAATTTCTCCAACGATTTTTTCGGAATAATACTTCCATACATTATCCAAAATGTACTCTAATTCTAATTTGTTTCTGATGTCAGTGTCTTCATGTAAGTTTCCTCGCTTATCAATTGTTTCATTTAATTTTCGTAATTCTTTATAAATTTCAAAATCATAGTTGTTTTTTTTAAACATTTTTTCTCCTTCATTCAAACAACGTCTTTCTTCGTCTATCCTAGCAGTTAAAACAATAGATATAACTAAAAATAGAGAGACTTTTTGTGATTAGGATCCTTCTCGTTCTCTAGTAATCTGTTTTTACCAAGTGATTTACACAGTAACTAATGTACCCATTTATCACCTCGCTAGGATTCTCTTAACCTATAATTTATGTTATTTATTAGCCTAATTATAGGATAGCACACAATAAAACATACCACTACACCTTAAGTCAGTTATTCTCTAATAATAGGGGGTGTGACACCCCCTAACTGCATTGTGTCCTTCCCCATAAACTGCTATAATTTTCTTGTAGTTCGATGAAACTACACTCGAAAATTAATCCTTTCTGTCTCTAATCCTCCTAACAGAAACAGAGACTCCTAATCAATCCAGTTCACATCATAATCTCTTATAAATCCAGATGTGAACAAACCTCCTTTACAACTAGGGTCATTGCCCTAGTTTTTTTGTGTTTGAAACCTACAGGATGTCCGACTCACGTGCATTCTACATGCTCTAAATAGCTTTAAAATCATTAATATTACTCCAAATTTAGTAAATAAAAAAGACACCCTGCTAGGTGTCCTGAATTAAATTCACAATAATTGCCGTAATATAGATAAACTCATCCTTAGACATAAATAACCTTACAAAATGCTTTTTTGCTATCTTATTCTCTAATTAAACCTACTTTGATAAATTAAATTAAACAACCATTGAAGATTGATGAAGGGTTTTGGTTGAGCATCAATCACAGGTTGAACAGTTTCTCTAATTTCTTTTAAGACTTTTCGTTGATTATATTTAATCTTGTGATAACGTTTGTCAAGAGCAGATTTGATAGAAAAATTACGATTAAGAAGATACATATCATCTGACTCCGAATGAAAAAATAGAGTATCACCTGTAAGATCTAATACAGACGTTTTAGTTCCTTTTTCTCTAGTTATAGAATACGACCCATCATCATCATAACTAATACCATCTATTTCCGGTGTATAGGCCCCAACCTTATTCTCCATCAGCATAATGATGTCGGGTTCTGTTCCCTCCTTATGAGGCATATGCTGAGCATAATAAACAGAGTTGTATTTTAAATTAAAAAAAGTAAATAGGCTCATTCCCGAGACTACATATAGTCCCACTAAAAGCCCTAAAAAAATTCGTTTTTGCATTGTCATCTTCTCTTTCCTTTTCTACGACCAAACAATTTCTTGACTGGATTAACAACAAAACGTTTTACAGTATTTACGACAGGTTTTACAATATAACGTTTTGTTGCTCTTACAATTGGTCTAACAACTTTTTGATAAATCGGTCTAACAATTGGTTTCACAACACGATTGTAGACAGGTTTAACTATATTATTATAAACTGGTTTTATAACTTTCCTATTGACAAACCCAGATACTGGTTTAACGATACGATTATAAACTGGCTTACTTATATTGTTGTAAACAACCTTACCAACAGGTTTAACCACTGTATTATTAACAACCTGTACAATTGGTTTAGCAACAGTCCTAATACTATTATATACTGGTTTTGCGATTTTATTAATAGTAAAATTAGCTACTGGTTTGATGAAATTTTTGTTAACTTTAGAAATGGTTTGTATGGTATTACTGCTTAATCTAACCAAATTTTTTCTAATTGGAGCAGTAAGGTTTTTCTCGAAGAATTTTAGTGGTTGTTTGATAAAGGTAATAGCTTGAGACTTTAATGGCTCCCAGAGGTCTGTTCGAAAAGTTCCAAGCGGGTCTTTAAACAACCTTCCTACAAAAGCTTCAATGTCTTTTAGTTCTTTTAATGCAATCAATGCTAGACCAGATAAACTTGCAACGCTTCCAATTAATAAGAGACTCATATATCTATCTGTAGGTGTATTTTTCGACTGCTCTTCTAAGGCTTGAGAATAGTATTCTTGGCGTTTCTGTTCCAGATTATCAGTACTGTAATATTTTTCAATGGCTTGATCAAGATCCATATCTTTAAACTCACTATGATGTTTCAAGATATAAGCATCAATATCCGTGAGCAAATCCTTTTTATCGATAGTCGTTAGTATATCCCCCACTAAGGAGTTATTTTGGAAGAGAATCTCTTCAGTAGATAAACGAGTATTATACGGGGACAGCCCTGCAAATAATTTAACTATTTCTTTTAAAAATCCACTTCTATAAGAGGTAGCAATAGGAGCAGCCAGATGAGGAAAATCTATTGTGTAAGATTTATACTCATGTGAATTTTTTAATAAAGAAGTAACTTGATTGTTTAAAAATTTCGATGCTTCGCCAAAGTCATTTGTCATCGATTGTAGCTTATCATCAGCATATGAAACTCTAGCAATGGCATTTGCAATTGTATGATTAATTTTATCATGATCTTTACCATATTTTTTCCGAGCTTCATCACCAACCGACTTAATATAAGTAAGAAAGTCCTTTTTTTCATCCTTAGTCATATTGGTATTGACTAAGAATGGATCTTTCTCCTTCTCATTTTTTGATGGTTTTTCTTGACTCTTTTCTTGCCTCTTAGGTATAGTTTTTGGAATTGGTAAACCTGGACTATTGTATTGTTCTATTCCTAAAGGATTGCCGTAATGAGAAAAAGTCGGCGTTGGAACATAGCTTTTTGAAGAATGGTATTGCACTCTAGTATTAGTATCATATGATTGGCTAGCACTATTTGGTGGCACCAAAGGATGACCAACTAAAGCGAGCTATGACTGAGATTCTTTACCTTTATTCTTATTTATCAGAACTTGATGTATAGGTTGTTGAATTTTCTTATAAGTAAAAACCTTTGTAAGTGGTTGGTTAACCAAAACTTCAAATCTTTCTGGCGTTCTATAGCCACTAATTACTTTTGGTGTATGTGTCACCTTTTGGCCATCAAGTGCAATATATTTCACACTCTCAGATAAGACTTTGCCATTTTCATCTTGGAATTTTAAAGTAACTGGAAATTCTTTCTGATAAGCAAACTGAATCCTTGTCCTACCCCAGCTTTCTGAGAATTTCTTTACATCAATTAAGCGATAGTCTTTAATCCTTATAGAATCAACCTTATAGGATTCATCATCAAAACCTTTATAAAACTCTGTCTTCTTCAGTTCTTTGCCATGATTGTCTACATACTGAACAATAATAGACCTAGAAATGCGAGATTTGATATTTGCTTGTAAACTGCTTCCAAAAATGTCATATCGAACAGCCATTGGATAGGAATAAGAATCATTTACTCTTTCTGGTGCTGGCGAATAAAAGGTATAATCAAAATTTGAAATAAAACCTGCACCTAAATAGCCACCCTTCGGCAAATCCTTAGACCCATTAAGTCCTACTACACCCGGTGTTGCATCATAAATAATGCCATCTTTTTTTACAAGATTAGACTCCGTTGGAATAATTTCAACCAAATTTGCAAGATTAGTCTGTACCCCTTGGGCTGCATCAATATCTGTTGATATGAAACTTACTACCACAGGCTGTTCTATTTTTGTTCCATGCTTGACAATTTGATAATGGAGAGCAAGATTGCTCGCATTATTATATAAGATAACAATTGAATTTCCTGTTGCACCCAAGATTGACTGCTCTCCAGCAAATCCAAGTCCTTTAGGACGATTATCATTGTATCCAGAGTTAGAGGCCCATTCATCTTTATCACTTTCTAGAACAGTCCACAGCAAGTCTAACTCTATCCCTGATAAAGTCTTACCTATATAATTGATACGACCGCTATCTCCTACATTCGTGCTATAAGCTATAACAGGTGTAGAGGGTGTATTAGAAGCCCCAAACCTCTCAGGATCATTTATGATACCATTTTCTTTTCCCTGTATAATTTCTGTATAAGTCTTGTCTGACCAATGAAGTCCCTCTTCTGTTAAGAAGTTATCATCAGTTAAGTTATTTCCTTCAAGATTTATTTCAACATCCTTAAAGAAATCAGTGCCTGTAACTGATGGGTCTACACCTCCAGAAATTTCAACATTAGTAATAGTCGGTTCGGTACTTCCATTCTTTTCGTCTTGCTTCAAACTTGAAAGTGCATTCGCATTATTTCCTATAATTATCTCATGTGTAGCTGTTTCCGTAGTATCACTTACATTAGTATCTGTACTTGTTGTTGAACTTTCATCAGCTTTAATATTATAGGAGTTCAAAGCTATAACAGAAGCAAAAAGAAATATCCCATATTTAACAAATAATTTCACAACATCTCCTTTTAATTTTATTGAATATTAATATTATCGAAAAATTTAATCCTTGTCAAGAGATATAACTTCCGCAAAAATAGTAATAAACACTAAAATATACTTCAATTAAGGAAAATATTGTCAATAAAACAGCATCTTTTGTCCTACTTGAAATGGTGCTGTTTTGATTCAAAAATAGCTTCAATACCAAAAACTAAACAAGGGCTTTATGATCTTCATGCCGATGCTCGCTTAAAAGTACTTCACCAAATTGTACTCCACTATCCTCACTGACTCGTTCCTGGCAATCGACACAATACAATTCTCTAGCCAACCGCTGTTGTCGCCCACCTACATAGACCACCTCTTCCATGCCAGGCAACATATAAGGTAGCATGGTATCAGCCAGTTCATCAAAATGCGATTCATCGTTACTTAAAAAGAAACGTGCAGGGTGATCACTATTATCAAAATCTCCAATGGCCACAAGACTATCATCTTCTGTCAAGAGATAGTAATAAGCAGCTGTGCGGTCTTCTGTGTATCGAAAGAATAAATGTGATTCATGACAAAATGGGCATGTTCTATACTTATGACCAATAACTGATTTTAACCAACGTACAAACAAATCCGATAAAGAAGCTTTGATTCCCTTAAACCAGAACAAGACATTAGGTAAAATGAAACCAACAATTATAGGGATAACAGTTAGGTTATTGTCTACCACCAAAAGATAAAACTGGAACATGGCTGTTAGTCGTAGAAACCAGACAATCGTATTAAGAAAAATCTGATTCGTCCCACTCAGAAAAGTACTGACTACTGTAGACTCTTTATTCTTCACAAAGGTAAGAGTAACATACTTGATGGCAAACATAACTACAAACATAACTACATAGGCTAACATTCACTTACCTCATTTTCAGCATCAGTAAATTCAGAAGCTACATCTCCCAAAAGAGAGATTAACTTAAAAGCACCCAAAGTATTATCTTGACTTAAATTGGTAAGCATACGATCCAGAGTCTTTAGACAACGTTTCTTCTCTGAGAGTTTTCTTCTATCCAATAAAGCACTATCTTCTAAGTCTTCTGTGTTACTAGAGGAACGTAGTTCATTTAGATCATATACATCACCAACGTCTAGGACTGATAGCTTACGAAGAACCCTAGAAACGACTAATGAAGAATAAGTCTGCGCGTGCTCTAGAAGTTCTGCAGACTCTTTCAACTTTTGAATAATGGTGTCTCTTTTGGCAAGTTCTTCCTCATCTAAAAGCAAAGCATCCAAGGGAAAAAGTTGTTCCACGATTGTCTTTTGACCAGGGACAAAAGCGTTACTTTGTCTTAAACCAGTGCTAGGAACAAAATGCTTTCCGTTGACAACTATAAGTCTCTTTCCTAACCACTTGTCGACAATGCCACGCTCACTAGAAACTATGACACCATCCATTCGTGTTATTTGGATAGCAACCTCGTTACCTACTTTTAGGCTAGCAATCCATTCTGAAATATCTTTTTTTGATAAATACATTATTTTGTTTCCTCCTTTGCGACTGACACAATATCATGGATAGCATCCTCATCAAGACGAGGTGCTTCATGTTTCCCTTCTGCCATTCGTTCAATACGTTTGGACCATCCACCAGAGTTCTTATCCTTATGATAGATAACTGCTGTTGCTGCTTTCTCTACTCCCATAGCTTTAGCTAAATCCTTGCCACTTTCGTCAAGAACATTAACATAGATAATCTTGTTTCGTTCTTTTTCAGTTAAACTCTTATTGAGTACTGGAATTGATTTTTGACAGTAAGGGCAATCAGGTCGAAAGAACACATATATCTCTGAATCTGTATTCTTCTTATAAGGAAAAATGACATTATCTTCTTTAAAATAATCAAGCTGGTTTGATGTAATCTTTGTTGCGTGGAAACTTTGTTGCGTGAGTTCCTGATCAAAAACCATCGTAACCATACGATTACTATAACTGTATGTATTCTTAAAATTAGAAGTAAAACCAATAAGAATGACTGGTAACATAAATAACCCAAGAACAACTTTAGTCGATGTAAACTGATGGGCATGGTCCACACCTTGATATACGATATAAAAGGTCGTAAGAACCCAAGGTAAGATAATCCCAAAAAGCAAACCAAACCAATCAAACGGAAATGCATAGACAACCCTATGGTTCACTACAACTACCATCAAAATAGATAACGTCACAAGAATCGCATAGCTAATATACCAACCCTTGTAAAGAGGATTATCCTTTAACTTGGGGAATGCATCACAAAGGGTTTTCCAAGCAGATTCAATTTTTATTTTCATTAATTACCGTTACCTTTCAATCTTTTTTATCTTTAAAACAACACCAGATACTTACAACAAATTCAAACTATCATGTGACTTTCTTACATATTTTTAAATAGTTGAGAAAATGATTACATGTTGCAGTTGCTGCCCGTGACTTATTCTTTTTTCGCTGATAAGAACTCATCAACTCTCTTGACAACCTCGTTATGTGGAACAAATAACGTATAGAGTGTTGGTATGATTAATACGGTTTGTAAAATCACTTCCAGCACATTATTCAGGGTTAGCGAATGCCATGATAGGAAAAAAGTAACTACCGTAAACAAGTACAAAATAAAATATGTAACAAGAACTAGCCAAGCAATCGTTAAGAAAATAAAGTAGTTGATTTTACCGATAACTTCATCACTTACTAGGGCCAATCCTTTCAAAAGTCTTGGTCTTTTTACTACGATTACAACTACAAGCGAAACAACTAACCATACAAGTCTTCTTCCTAAGTATTCCAAATAATCCATTCACAAACTCCTTTACTCTATCTATAAACAACAAAGAAATAATCATCAAAAGGAAGTTTGATTTTTTCTGGCAAGACTTCTTTTGGGAATACAATGATCATATGTTCATACTCTATTGAGAGTTCTTCATAGAGACTAGTTAAGTGTGGAATCAAGTCATTTTTGATATATGCCATAGGTATCATAGGGTACTCTTTCAATTCCCATGAGTCAGTTTCAACAACAGCTGATAACTGGAATTTATCATCATCTAAAGGTTCTGATATCTCCTTAACGAGATAATCTATTTTCTGCAGTTCTGAAAAATCATATGCCTCGCAATCACACCAATCTTTACGATTTGAAAACATCTTTTCTTGCATGATTTCTACAATAACGTCAGAGGCATTTGTTGTGGTCTGACTAAACAAAGAAATATTTTTACGCTTTAACATGTCATGTCCAGTCACACCTTCAACCTTAACGTCATTTACATATTCTAAAAAGTTCATTAAACGTTTAGACACTTGTGTATTATCTTTACGATTATTTTCGAAAACGAAAAATAAACTAGAATTTTCGAATGCTGGTTCTTCTGCGTAACCAAATATTTTAGAAAGTAGAATTGTTTGTCGCTCAGTTGCTCTGTCATACTCAATAAAAAAAGGTTTATCGTTTATGAACATGACAGCATCAGGAACCATTAATAGATTAATCCGACTAATAGGAAATACGACTTGTATGTTTAGGTCATAAACAGACTTGTCTTGGTTTTTAAAAAAAAGCTTGTTTAAGATTTTAGCAACTAAATGTCTGGTCTCTAGATCATGAATATTTACGGTTTGAGGTTTCCCTCCTAGAAGGTTATTACTGACAATGCTATATACTGACCTATCATATTCTGTCGTTGTCGTTAGTAAACGTATTTTATCAATCCCCTTAATCATAGTAAGCAACCAGGTACTAAAACCTTTGTTCAGATAATATATTTTTCTCTTACCGCTTCTAGCATCCGAACATGCTGAAATAGGATGATTCACCTTTCCAACAAGACGATAAAACCATGAATTAGGAGTTTTGGATTTTCGAGTTACTGCAGTATAAATGAGGTCTACTATTTCCTTATCAAAATAACCAAACCTCAGTAAATGATAAAAGATGATAAGCTCCTCTTCTGAAAACGACAGTGAGATATTTTGCTTTTTTGAAACAAAATAAGAAGCTATTTTATCTCTCTGAGTGTAATGAATTTTATTTTTTTTATTTGAAATAAGTGAGGTAAAATCTCTATTTTTTATATCTTGCATTTTTTAGTCCTAAAATAGTCAATCAATAGGGTATATAATCTGGTCTTTTTTCGAAGAGTATAGATATTATTTTTAAAGTTATGCTTAGCCTTTGATATAGACCTGCTCAAACATTCCTTTGTACCCGTAAAATACTGATTGATACTTTCATCTCCTCTCATTCATAACGTCGTAGTTTATTTTTATAACGATAATCCCTAAAAACATGGTTTATTCTAGCTATATAGTTGCCACTATTTACTCATTTATGATTTACGAGTTTCTAATATTAGTCGTCAACCCTATAAATACAGTAAACTCTTAGACTTTTGTTCTCTCTCTACTTTCATTCATAAAATCTGGTTATTACATAACACTCGTAACAACCGGTTTTATAGGGTTTTAAGCACTTAATAACTACTATTAGGATTCATTTATAATAGGTCGCTATAGTGTTCAGTATACCCTAGAATAGATTATTTTCAAGGGAGTGACATGGGTTGACTTTTAATATTCTTGCTCTATACTATTAGATATAATTAATAATTAAGGGGCAAATTATGGCAGGAAAAAACAAAAAAACTGAATCAGATTTTATTAAGGAAATTGAGGCATACGAACAACAAAAAAAAGAGGCTATGGAACAGCTTAAGGCTTATCAAAAATCACAAACAGATAAACTAGGCCAAATCTATTTCGAATTGAAAAAACTAGAAAATCCAGATGTATCTATTGATGATTTAGTTGTTGAAACACAAAATAAGGTCAAAGAGGTAAAAGAGGAAATTAAGAGAAAAAGAGCAGAAGAAAAAGCAAGAAAGGATGCCTATAAGGCAAATAAAGAAACGTATAATGACTCTCAAAATTAGAACAAAAGCAACGGAAATTTCCGTCGCTTTTTATGTTATCTAAAACCCTTCTTCTTCATCAATATCCATTTGTTCTACATTACTTTCTAAAGTTCTAGTTGCTTTCTCACGAGCTACACGAGAGAGATCTTGAGGTAATTCAAACTCTTGATTAGGTGCTTGTATATTTTGAGTATCAACTGTTTCGGGTGTAGATGATGGAGCTAGGATCACTCTTTGAGTTATTTCTTTATCCTTTAACTCACCAATATCATTTTTGCTATTTACATTTTGTTTTTCTTCAACAACTGGTGGGTTCTCTGAGTTATTGACCTCTTCTTTTTGCTCAATATCCTCTGTTACCTCTTCTCTAATTGAAGTACCTTCTCTATGTTCTGTTATACTATCGTTGACTAAGATTGTTCTTTTAACTGATGGGGAATCATCTTTTTTCCCAACTGTATCATTCACATTACTATCAACATTTGGCACCTTAACATCCATGATTGCTTGCCATTCTTCGTCAGTAAAATCACTTTCATAGAGGTGGCTTTCAGACTCTTTTTGAGCATAATATTCTATCACTTCTGCTCTCCACAACTTATATGCTTTTGCAATTTCCGGTTCTTCTTCTCCAAGCCCATAAACCTTATTGAAAGGTGTATGTGAGACAAAAGAGTCCTTCGAAATATCCATTTCAAAATGCGGAGATGTTGTCAAATAAATCATATTTGAGACTTCATCATCACTGACGATAACACCACCAACTTGGAATTTCTCTAGGTTATTTGCATCTCTAGCAGTGAAGTTATCTTCTTCTACTACTTCCTCTGAAGTCGCACTTGAGTTCCCTTGATTCCCTGCTAGGAGATCATCGTTTGCTGCACGTTTGGTTTCTTTAAGAGCATAATGTTTTCCTCCTGAACGTAGATTAATGAACTCTACAACCTTTGTTGAGGTTTGTTGGAAGGTAAAGGCATTACGATAAGACATCTTGATTGCATCAGCCCCAGATTCGCCAATAGAATCCCTAATTTGTTCGTCATGTTGATAAGCATGCATAACTGGAACATGGAACTTACGAGACTCATCTAGGAAGTTACTATCATTACCTGGCATCAAGTAACCATTCTTTTCATCTTCATAAAAAGCAAAGAAAGGAGACTTATCTGGAAGACGTCTTTGAGCAGCATTTTGCATAACTAGTGTTACCATCTGTGCTACCATTCGAGACTTTTCTTTACCAAGAACACCTTTAGCAGAATTGACCAAAATCATCCCACCCGTTTTTAAAACGATATCCAAATCCTTGGTGCTTTGAGAGAAAAATACACGACGGATTTCTGGTGAAGATGATAGGTCATCAATGACTGCTTTTAGACCAGATACGTTAGCATCAAAGGTGTAATAATATTCCTCTGTGTACGAATTTAATTGATGAGCATTGATGAAATAATCATAAGAACTTTGGAGGTTTTCAAGTTTATTCCTTTCATCATTAAATGCGTTTATAGCTTCATGAACATTCTCTGGTCTAAGGATAGTATCAAAGAGGTGTTCGTGTTCACGATTGTACTCTGATTCCTCTAACCACTTCTTTTTTTCCTGCTCTAAGAACTCTTCATGCTTTTTCAACGTTTCTTCAAAAAGCCTTTTCTTTCGATTGAGTAATTGTTCAAAAACAGCAATATAGGCTTCAATCCAATCACTAGAACGTAACATATTTGAGAATTCAGTTAGTGTTGGAGACTTACCTTTTAACATGTAGTTTATTGGGGCATCTGGTATCAACGCTACCTCTTTAATGACCGTAATGATATTATCAGTAAGTTGTCCTTCTTGGTTAAGGAAGAAAGAAGAACCAGTCCCACTTGGATCACTAAATCGTTTAAATAAGTCTCGAACCGCCCCTTTTACCTGAGTAGTATCTCCATCCAAAATATTGATTGCACCAGTTCCTGGGTTAGTAGGATCTAGAGTCCAAATCATTTCATCAGGGAAGCCCATTTTATGAGCGTACTTAACAATTGTGCCATACATCGAACCTGATGGTTCAGTCATATAAATACCATTTGTAAGCTCTGCAGCATAACCATTGTTATACCACTGCTCCAACAATTCACGTCTTTTTTTCTTACGTTCAAACTCTGTGCTAAAGAATTCTTGTTCCAGTTCTTCATCTACTTTCATCAAATACTTACGATAGGATAATAGATAGTATTTCATATTTTCCATATCCTGTAGCATTGCTGGAATCAGAATCGTTGCCGATTTACCAGTACCAATCAAACCAAAGATAATAGTGTGATAAGTCCTCTCATTAGCATGTAAAATCACTTGCTCTCCAGTTTTAGAGTTAAGTCCCATAACCAAATTCGCTTGACCTTTTTCATCTTGATTATGAACAATATTACTTAATACACTATCTTGGAAGTAACGTCCTCCTAGCCATTGCTCAACAAGTTTCTCATAGGTTTTTTCAGCAATCCCAGTCGCATAGCTATTGTAAAAAATAAGACCAATAGCTCCAATCGGAGTCAACAATAATAAACTGTTAAACCAGTCAGCTCCTATTAAGGGTTTTAGGGTATGATAACTTAATACAATACCTGTCTGACTTCCATTTGGTATTGACCAGGGCATATATTTGAGATAATTATCGGCTACATCATACATACGATTGATGAGGGATAAGATAAAGTTATTGATTGTTAATACATATAATCCAGAAGATATAAGTACTGCTGCTAGCGCTGCTCTTATAGCATACTTACCAATAATCTTCTTTCGTTCTGCTCGTTTTAAGGTATCATATTTTTCAAATAACACGAAAATTTGACGACTTGTAACATTACTGTGCCATACACCAATGTATAAAACTAAAGCCATATTAACGAACAAAAATATAAATAAAGATATAAATACCCAATTAGGTAAACGCCATCTAAAGATAAACATAATAATATTGAAAGCAAATAATCCAAAAGATATATGATATACCCAATCAATATATTTTCGCCAACAAAACAGTAAGATATCTATAGTTCGCTTACCATTTGTATAATAACGATTAAAAAATAATTTCAAGATCTTCCGCATAAAGTACCTCTCTAGTAAGCAAACATTCTTTTCAAGAATTCCATAAATACAACAATAGCAATCGGACTTATTATTCCAAGTCTAATGAATAGATTTCGTCGAGGTAAGCTTGTTGTTTTCTTACCCTCTGTAAACAACCATTGATAGTGATATATGTATCCCTGTATGAAACCATATGCAGGTAATATTCCAACTGCTAGAATTTCTATTAGGGTAAAGACCTCTACGAAACTAATCATAGAGAAGTCACCACTATGTGTGCCTCCCTTTGATATCATTGCGAGTCCATAGATGATGAAAATAGGGATAAAAGTAACGATATATAAGAATAAAATTGATTTTAAGGCAAAATTTACTCCCATGATTTGTTTCTCTGGATTATTGATAGATTTAGCATAACTCCACCTACCGATACCGATAAAGACCAAGGTAATAGGTAAGACATAGCGAATAAAGACTATCAGATAATAGACAATAGCATTGATATTATGATGATTCATGTTCCCTCCTTGTTAAATTTTTCTGTTCCGAACGTAAACAAAAAGTTCCCATTTCAGAGGGAACTATATGCGACTCAACTAGTGAAAAATGTTGATAAGATTTTACTGTTCACACGATTTGGATAGAAACTATTGAAACGTGATTTGATACGAAACAGACATTTTTTCTCTTCCGTATTCTGTGAATTACTGCTCACTTCTTCAGTTTTTTTAGCCACTCGACGCCCCCTGCTATTTGCGTCTACCCAGCGATAATGAGCATCTTGAATAACAACTGAAATTTCATCTCCTTGCTTAAAAGGAACTCGATTTAAAGAACCTGAGTCCTTCATCTTAATTTTGATACCTGGAAAGTCAACCAACTCTACGGTATGTAGACTCTGTGGGTCAAAACTGATAAATCGCACTTTAAACAATCGTCCTATGACTTTCTTATTATCAATCATCTCAATCAAAGCATCTTGAGGTGCTTCTTCGAGAACTTTCATATCTCCCTCGATACGAATATAGTCATGGATAATGTGACGTTCTCTTTGATTTGGACTTGGTTTTTGGGGATTGGCCCCAGTAATTTTAAATTCCACCCTATCAAAGACTGATACTACTTCGTCTAGGTTAACAAATGAAGAATCACACTCATAACTTACCCTATGTTTTGGAATAAATACCGTTTGTAATTTTTTGGTCATTACCATGATACCTGCATTGCTACCATTGTTAATCACGGCAGATACAATACCTTCATGAGTACGTTCCAAGATGTTTTTTCTATCTCGATTACGAGAAGAGTTATCTTTACTCTTTTCAATTTGCTGAAGAAGTTGATAATTCGTTAACCACTCAGCTAACTCAATACTACCTTCAACAACATAGTTTGATGGGTTATTGATTGTGAGTTTATAATTTTCGATAGTTTGGATATGGATGTCAGTTAATTTACAAGGAAAAATCCGTCCGACCATTTTAAAGAAATCTTTTGGCTGACGGAAACCAGATTCAGTTTGTTTAATATAAACTGTTGTTCCAGCAAGTTCTCCATTTTGGATACGACCTACTAACATATCGCAGAAAGCTACACCTTCACCGATAGGGCGACCATTTCTATTTCTAGGAATAAATGGTTGTGTTTCAAGCACATTTTCTACCACAACTGATACAACCTTATTAGTTGCTTGTTCTAACAAATACTCATCTTCAGTATTTCCGAGGTCAATATATGGGAGTGTATAGTTTCGAATGATGTCTGATACTTCTTCTGGGACACATTCAATTCCTGGTTGCTCAAACCATTGTTCTTGTTCATCTTTCCTATCTGCAACAACCAAAGTTTTAAATTTTTGCTCCCCTAAACTAGCATAATGGACGTTTTCATAACCGTCCTCTCTTATAAGTTTAAGTGCTTTCATATGTTTCTCCTTTAATGTCTTTTTTGACATTAAAAGCATAACAAAAAAGGTCACTATCTGTAAGATAGTGACACCCCTTGACTTTTGTTAATTCATTGCGATAAGAAGCCCGACACACAAGACTACAATTGGTGTAATTAAGGCGAAAATTGAAAATATTTTCTTGGCGATACCGATGGTAACATATAAGAAACTCGCTAATGTTAGTAATAGAACCAAGATCATAAACATAATTCTCACCCTTTCTTCTGGCTCTGTATTAATTATTATTATATAGATTTTTGATATCAATGCAAGGTTAGAGCACCCAAAATATAAAGGTAACTTCAAAAATTTCATTGTGTGCTTCTGCATGATAACCACGTTTAGAAATGATGCTTATCTTCTTTTTAGTATTCAAAAGTTTACGCTGATTAATATTGTAGTATAGAACATTCTATAATCAATGTTAGTAATTACTTGTGGCTGTACCATCTAAGTAGTTAATATTAGCATTCTTTGAAACGTTCTGAAGTGTGACAGAACTCACATTTCCATCACTTGTTGCTAATCCTTCTTCTGATAGTTCAACACCATACGGTGTACCATTTTCATCAAAGGACGTCCAGTAAAGCGTTACAGTTCTAGGAATTAACTCATTGCCAGTATAGTTTGCAACAACACAATAATCTAAGTACATATTTGGGTTGTTCTTCAACCATTTGGCTAGTGCGTTTTCATAGTATAGCATACCGTTTGGATTATTAGTATCCGTTTTACTATCAGCCATCGTTCCAGCATTCAAATAGCGTGTCATAGGCACTAGATTCTTGATTTCAGAATTTAATCCAGAAAACTGATAACCAATCAGATGCCCGCGATTCATCAGATAAGCTTTTTTGACTTTTCCATGCTCATCTTCGTACTTAAAACGATAGTTATGCCAGCCAACTGGGTCAACATTAATTTTACTTTCCCTACCATCTTGTGGCTTATCTGAATACTTTAGTCTGATGTGCCCATATGTTGCTCTACCAAGACTATCCAAATCTCCATTGACCATTAGCTTATGGTTTTCAAAAGGCAATGGAGTATAACTGAAAGTATCTGATTTCCCTCCACTGGTTTTAGAAGAACTGGTCCCTGTTTCCGACGATTCTGACTTTGGAATAAATTTCTCAAATAAGTTGGCATGTTCACCCTTATTGATAACATTAAAACCACCAGACAAAATACCGGGTACATTAATTCCCTGGGACATACCATATCCAGCTATACAAAACATAACAATAATAGATATCGGTATCCAAATCAGACTGCCAAGACAACCTCTTTTTTCATTGTTTTTTTTTAGCATAAGACCTCCTTAAATCTCAATAAATTCATTATAGACCTAGAAGTCACTATTCGTAACCCAGTGACATCAAAAAGGCCTCAAGTGGCCTTTTACTAATATAGAAATTTATCAATATTATTATTCGATAAATCTTATGAGATGATTCTTGTCTAAACTATAGCCTTGTATTTCAGCAACTTTCTTAATATCACCTGTCTCTTTATAAACAATAGAGGCGTGGCTGTCTTTTAAAATACTAGGCGTGATTACCTTACCATAAGCATGTCCAATGTTCTTTGCCAAATGGCCTATTGTATTTCTTCCCATAGGCTTTTTCAACATGGTTAAAAATAATGATGGTATAGAAGGATCCAAGTCCCAGCGTCCCCGACGTTCCTTAACAAATGGAGCTATGTAAGGAACTGTGAAGGGGAGAAAACGTATAAACTGTTTCTCGTTATTTCTAACAACCCAAATTCCTTTTTTACGCATATCAATATCCCTGACTGTCAAGTTAACAACTTCTTGAGTACTTGCTCCAGTACCAATTATGATTGCAAATATAGCAATATTTCGCTCCTTCTCCTTTTCCCAATTATCAGCCTTCTTCTGAGTTGGTAGCGTTGTAACATAACTGTTTGCCATGAAATCAAGCAACTCTTCGAGTTCTTGCTGCGTATACAAAATAGTCTTCTTCTTTGATTCGGAATATATTATGTTGTGATAACTCTCTTTATAAACTATCTTCCATTCATTAAACACGTTACGATAAAACAACGGCATCCCTCTCTCAATTGTAAAAGAGGTATTCGTAAGATAATTCCAAAATCCTGCCAAAGTATAGAGAATAAATCTTTTTCCCGCTGGTTTAAGACGTAAATTTGCCAAATAATTTTGAACAAATTCTCGTGGTAATTTTTCTAAGTCTGTCAATGATAGTGAGACACCCTCTTTATCAATCGTAATTGCATAGCTATTTAAAAATTTCTGGATCACTGACAAACGTTCGACCATTTTGGGAGAAGGTTCTTCAACATCTACTTGAAGGTAAGATATATACTCATCTATAATATCTGGTAATTGCCTTCTAAGTGCTAGATATTTATCTTTCTGTTTTGACATAATTCTCCTCCTCTCAATAATGATAGCAATTAACTACAGGTTTACCACTTATATTTTTAAACCTATTATATCATACAAGATTGCATGTTGATTTTAGATTTATCTAGTAAAAAAATTTCTAAAACAAAATAGCGATACATCGTGTATCGCTATTATATATATAATCTATCTACAAAAATACATCTGAAGTTATACTTTAAAATAATCAAGTATCTCAGTCAATAGTTGTTCTCTTGTCTCTTCAAAATGACTATCAGACAGTGACTCTAAACCTTTATCTTTAAGTTCCCACAGCTTCTCTTGCAACAGTTTCTCTGCTAAATGTTTAATATCCGCCTTATTATCTTCGTCAGGCGTCTTTGAGAGTTCTATTTTAATTGCTGATTTAACTGCTACTACTACTAGTCCTAAACGGTCTTTGTCATCCGTTCCATTTTCATAGTTTGGCTCAGACCAGTCTGGAACATTTGAAGGACGATTATCCTTATTAGTTGGATGACTATCTCTCAAATCTGAAAGTTTTGTGTACCCTGCTACTTCCCATTTATTGAGCAACGTTCTTGTCCAACCGAAAGTACGGTTTGCATCACTTCCTGTTCTTTCCAACGCCTCAATAACTAGTTCATGGTCCATTGTTTCAAGCCAACGTTTGAGTTGATTTTTATTATTGTAGTTGTCAGCCTTGCTCCCTTTAGGAAAAACAGTGTAGAATTTCTCCATCACGATAGCCATCTTACGTTTGAAGTCTAACTCCTTCTTCTTCTCAAAGGTAATGACTTTATCGTTTGTGGCAACAATACGTCTCAAATCGTCATCGAACGGTTTAAACCTAAATATATAGTGGGTAATTGATTTTCCTTTTTTGATTCGCTCTACTGTTAAATCCTGTATGACAGGAAGCCCATGCTCATCAACTAATAGCGTATTGATTTCATCCATTGCTTGCTGCAGCTTAGTACCTTTCGAACGAAGTAAACTTGGACTATCCAAGATCAAAACTTCTTGCTCTAGTTCTTCAGCTGTATCTTTTACAAAGCCTGTTTTACGCCAGTCTGCTAGATGTCTAAATAATCGTTTAGAATACTTACTCTTCAATAGGTTATGGTAGTCACGTCCATACTGAATGTACTTAGCTTTTTTACCCCACTCTGGGTTGTTAAAAAGGTCTTTAACTGTACGCCTGACCGCTACTTTTACTTTTGATCCATCTTCTGTAGTTACTTCATCATATTCAGTATATTCCGCATCAGACAGGTGGATTTTAATGAGTTTATTTTCGTGGTCTACTCTAAAGGTCTTGAACAGTGGGATGGAGGTGTAAGAGACAACCTTACCATCGACAACCTTTTCGGGATGTCGATATACAATTTTAGTCATTCTTTCCTCTAGTTCCTCAACTGTAGTTTCAAATCGCTTACCAGTCCTAGGAACAATTTTTTGTTCCCTAGAACTGTAAAATGTATTACCTGCTAGCATTGCCAGACTCGAATAAGAAAATATTGCTGCTTCGTTTTCATCATAAACATCTCGCAACTCACCAAATATAGAGTAAATCATATTTTCTTGAAGAGGTGAAAGGTCTCCCAGCTGAAACATTTGGGTGAACTTATTATCATATTTGATGATTTCTCTGAACTCTCTATTCTCTACCAAATGCTTCTACCTCTCTTAGTTCATTCATCATACATTTTGGTCGTATTTTAAATAAAAGTAATTATTTTACTACAAGCTAATTACTCACTGCAATATGTGACAGGGTATAAAAATATTAAATTACAACCCTTTTGTATGACATTATATCACTAATATTCTGATTTTCATAGTATTTTTTTAAATTTACAACCATTTTGTAGGATATACATACAATTTTATATGACATACATGCAGTTTTGTAAACTTAACATGCAACTTTATAGGACTTACATACCGATTTGTAGGATACACCTGCCATTTTATATGACATACATACATTTTTGTAGACTTAACATACAAATTTGTGTGACTTTCATGCAAAGTTATATGATATACCTACCAATTTGTAGGATATACATACAGTTTTATAGGATAACGGTAAGCTAACCTCAATAACAGCAAGGGTTTCAGGAGTTCTACTACTTAAACTATAATTAATTACTTAGTTACTATTATTAACCACTTAATACTACTTAATACTACTTAATACTATTTAAACTATTATTACTAAATCAAAATTAATAATACTAAGCTTTAAAACATCAATATGTTCTCTCTAAACTATATTTAAAATCACTACAAAACAAAAAGTGTAGTAATTACCTACACTTTTGTATGCAAAAAATGATTTCAATACGAGTTACCTACATTTTTGTATGATAACTACACGTTAAATTAGATTACTTAAAACTCATCTCAGTTTCTACCAATGTATTAAACAACTCTTTTTGTTCTTCATCTAGAAGTTGGTACATCTGATCTAACATTTCAGTGAATAGCTTATCAGATCCTCCACGTTTAGGATAATTGCCATTTTCTCCTTTGAGGTCTTTTTTATTTAAAACAGCTCTTAATGCACTAAAACGAGACATTGATAATTGTGTCATGTTTAGATTTGAACGCACTTTTTCTTCCGGGGTTTTTGCTGGTTCAAGTTTAGTAGGAATTTTGTTTTTTTCTTTTTTCTGAGTGACAGTGTTTACTTTTTTAGGAGAAACAGCAGCCTTTTTGGGTTCTACAATTTCTTCAGTTAGAAAAGCAATATCATGCTTCTCCTTAAGTTTATCAATTACTACTTCTTCAATCTCTTTCCCTTTAAAAAAACGGTCAAATACTTCTTTAGCTGTTGTGCGATCATTTGATTCAACAGCTGATAAAAGGTTATTAAAATTTCTTTGTTGGATTGTATTAAGCTTTTTCGGCATCGTGTTCTCCAATCGTCTTAATTAGTTCATTCATAACATTTGTGATTTGTTTTTGAGGGATGCTATAGCCACTATTTGTAAAAACATTTGCTTGATTAGCAATCATATCTTTGTATTGTTTATTATTAAATAAGTATTGCTCAAAAACTTTAGTATTATGTTCTTCCGCAATTTTCTCAAGAGTTGATACTGCTTCTCTTGCTTTGACTTGTTTAATTGATTTTTTACTAAAGCCTGGCCCTTTATCAACCTGAGTTATAACAATCCCAGCTATAACAATATCAATTCCAAAGAAAGAGAATCCTTCTTGAACTGCTTCAATATCTTCGATTGTATCCTTTACACCTTCAATACCAAACTTATCAGGTGTTGTAGGGATAAGTACAAAAACTTTAGAATTAGTAAAAAGCGTACTAGTTGTTGAAACGCCAAAGAAAGGAGGGGTATCAAAGAGAACAAAATCATAGTAGTCATTGATATCTTGAACAACGTTTCTTAAACGAAAATCTCTATCTTTTAAACCAGATGCTTCACTCTCCCAGTTCTTCATCAGCTTACTACCTGGAAGCAGATCATATCCGTCAACCGGGACAATAGCATCAGCTACTTCTACTTCTTTTTTTAGTACAGAATAAATACCTTCTTGTTCGTCTTCGTTCACTCCTGCTGCTGTAGTTAGATTGCACTGTCCATCTAAGTCACCTGCACACGTTTTATAGCCAGCATTTCCTAGAGCTTGAGCCAATAATAAACTCAAGGTTGTTTTGGCTGCTCCTCCTTTTTCATCCATTACTACGATTGTATTTGCAACCATATCTACTCCTCTCAATACAATATATACGATACACTATGTATAACAAAACGATACATGTAATTAACTACTTAAAGTATACCATATAGAAATCGAATATCAAGTAGTATATAGATATATCGTAAATAATACAAGATACACTATGTATAGCATATATTTTTTCTAACCGGATTGTTACGCATTAAGTTATACATAGTGTATCGTTCACTATATAATGTTTTGAAAGAAAGCATCTATCATAGTATCAAAACTCAACAAGAATAATACACGATACATTATATACTATATAAAATATAAGAATGTACGGTAGACGATGTATTTTTTCCATATATAAAATACATAATGTAACGATATATAGTGTATATCACTATATTCGAGTTTCTACTTAAATATTATACACTACACTATACATTACCTGACTATATATAGTGTAGTACAAAGAAAGATAAATCTTTATAGTGTACTATAGACGATGTAAAATATATTGTTAAATAATGTATTGCTAGGTATTATATCGTATATCTTTCATCTATTCCTTATACTATTCAAAAACAAAAAATATTACAGAGTATCAAACCATAACTAGAGTATACCCGATACACTATATGTTATATAAAATAAGATAATGTATATTAGACGATGTAGAGTATATAGTTAAATAATGTATTACTAAGTATTGTATCGTATATCTTTTATTAAATACTTCTGAAAATAAAGAACATCAACATACATTGCTATACACGATACAATATGTAGTGTAAATAATATATTGTTTATTATTTATCGTATATTGTAGATAGTCTACGATGTATAGTGAACGATACATTTTAAACTATATATATGATTACATTTTATTGTTTAATAAGTTATATATAAAAAATAGTATAAAGAGCATAATAGGTGATTCACGATACAAGATACATAGTTTAGCAATGTATCTTGTATGTTTTTGTTTCATGACGTTTGGTTCTACGTTTGTTACGAATGGTGAGCTATACATAATGTGTTGTAAACTATAGACTATGTATAGTATATAATACAATGAAGAGTAGTATATATAGTTATAATTCGAATAACGATTAACTTGTAATGTTAGTTTCTCTTTGCTATACTAAAGTCATAAATAATTATATTTATATCTATTTCACCACCTCTAACGGTGAATTCATAGTCAAGTGACTATTTTAAAAGTAAACATGGAAGAGGAGATGCTATTACTGGTTCTGTCCCAGCGATAAGCATACCATGTTTGATTGGGTTAAAAGGGAGCGTACTCGCATTTAACTATCAGTTAAGTCATCAGACAGAAGAAGGGGCTTGACGCTTACAACAGGTACGAGATAATTTGCCTTTATTTTTTTGAAAGGCTACAACAAACGTTATTAGCAGATAAAAGCATAACGAGAAGTTTCCTATGGTTTTCCATAGGTATGTGCATCCTTGTTTTTTGAGACAAGGCTTGCCGGCTTCTTTGTTATGCTTTTTTTGTTTTGAGTTTGGGTAGATGGACAAAAAAGGAAGGCGACATCTCGATGATTAGTGGTGAGGAACAGGTGTTCCCAACTCTAACTTGTCGGCAAACGGAGGAAAGGCTACGAACAGGTGTTTGAGACTTTCCAAGGTCACTTTACAACAACAATGTTATATTTTATAAGGAGAAAAAAATGACAAAAATTATTACGATTGGACAAACCGAAATGATTAGGGTAGGACGTGATTACCCTTGTCCTATTTGTGGGAAACCAGATTGGTGTCTGGTTTTTGCAGATCAGATTAAGGCTGTCTGTGCTAGAAAGATTGACCTAGACAAACCACAATTTGGTAGTGCTGGGACTATTTATGATTTGGACCCTAAAAAAGCGAAAGAGGTGACTTTCGAACCTAGTTGGAAAAGTCAACCTTTGGCAAGTATCTCAACACTTCACAAAGTAAATTCTCTTGTTATTGATGTGTTGGGATTGACTAAGGAACATGTCGAGCACTTAACAAGTGCGGAACGAGGTCTTTCTGTTGAGACCATTGCACTGCGTGGCTACGCTTCATCAACAAAGCAAACACGCCAGAAGCAGGTTGATACAACAGTATCTCATCCAGCAACTATTTGGGAAAAGCTCTTTGTTGCAAATGGACTTCCTAAAGACGCTTGGCGTGGAGTTCCTGGTTTCTATTGGAACGAAAACGCAAAATGTCCTATTTTTGAATCAAAAGATGGAATCCTAATTCCATGTCGCAATTCTTGGGGACAAATTGTAGGTTTTCAAGTACGTCTTGATAACGTTAGTTATCAAGCCAAAGTAAACGAAGTCTTTCAAGAGGGACGAAATGCACGTACTGCTAAGGTCTTCCAAAATGACGATGGAAGTTTCGATTGGTATGTGTTTGCTAAAGGTTCATCACACGAACTAGCAAGTGGGACAACTAAGGAAACTAGTGTTAAACTTCGTTCCGGACTTGAGTTGACATTTAAAAAAGGGCAAAAATATGTCTTTGTTTCGTCAGCATATAAGCCAGAGGGAACTAGTGCTAAATCCTTTCCCCATTTTGCTTATTCTGATGATATTTTAGAACAAGCACGTTTTTCAGATGAAGGCAAGGCTAAAGTCAACCTTATGAGTAAGGTTGATAACCTTCTAGTTACGGAAGGTTTGCTTAAAGGAGATATCACCGCGTCAGTTGCGAAAAACACACGTCTTTCTCAATTGGGGAATATCTGTGTTATCTCTATGGCAGGAGTAGCAGCATGGCGTCCTATCTCGGACTTTATCGGAAAGACTGAACTCAAAAAGGTTAAACCAATTTATCTTGCATTTGACCAAGACTTTGAGGATAATGACTCGGTATTTGAACGTATGTATGACATGGTTCAAGATCTAGTTACGAAGCAGTCTTGTACGGTTCGTGCTCTAATCTGGCCTCACGAAAAGGGAATCGATGATTTCCTTTTGAAAGCTTCTCCAGAAGAAAAGATTAAGTTCAAAACGTATAATAAACAGGATATGGTATAATGAAGAAAAATTATTTGGAGACGTATAAGGGTTGGATATCAAGAAAGTAGAGCGATTGATCTTTGAAATCAACACCATTCATATAAAGTATTCAGAAGAGTATTTTGAAAGTGGTAAACTTGCTAAAGTCAATCTTAATCACACTTTTGCGAATGTGCCAGTTGATGAGATTCTAAAATATCGTTTGAATCTGCACGAATCTATCAACGATTATTTAATGGTAGCAGATGTCAGAGATATTAGTTACTTCTATAGAGTGAAGACATCTGAATCTATTTTAGATAAGATTGAGCGTTTTACTAAAAAACCAGAAGGGTATCCAGTAAATTCGGTTTTAAATGATATTTTTGGAGCACGTGTCATTTTGCCAACATCTGTCATTACTGAAGTGATGGATCGTTTAGATGATTGGAAGGAAGAATACGGTCTTAAAAATTGGTATTTAAAAGATACTGAAGACTATACTGGCATCCATCTCTACTTTAAAAACAAGAGTCATTTCTATTATCCTTGGGAATTACAAATCTGGGATAAGAATGATATTTCTCGAAATATAGAGAGTCACAAACGAGATTATGCAAGGAAACTTGATAACAATAATTAGGTTTCCTTTTTTTACGCAATAAATTGCATATCATACTATGTATAGTTCATAGTGTATCGTACATAGTACATATAAGAGAAAGAGGAAGGTAGTAGCTTTAAGCTTTACCTTCCTTTTTGCTATTAAGGAGAAAAACAATGGCAAATTTACTAGCAGTAGCACAACAAACGACTAAAAAAGTCACTTTTCCGAAGATAAAAGAGACTGATAAAGCTGCAAATATCGTGAGAAAGTTTTGTACTTATTATGCGAATATTCGCAGATATCAATGTCAAGAACTTTTTTCTCAAGAAGTCGGAGCAGTAGCAGTAGAGGTATTCGGACAAGATAATGTCTATACAGCCTATAAAATCAAAGACATTATGACTGATATTGAAACAATCGGTTATGATCAAGCTCATTTTTCGAATAAGCTAAAAAGACTGTTCGAGGGCATGAGTTTGAGAGATGAAGTAAATCACGAACACCTTTTCGGTGAACAGATTCTTCTCACATTAGATGGAGGTAGATTACCTGCTACTAAAAGTGCAGAAGATACCAAACGCACTTTGTATCTTCTCATTGTCGACGATTCAAAGGTTAGAGTACCTTTGAAGAAAAACCTAAGTTTTTGGAGAGAGAGTAGTTCTCAAACGAGGTATGGACTAGTATCTTTTAGCTTTCTTGAATTGATGTCTATCCATAGTGAAGGTATCTACAAGGAATGTAGTTATTATGGAAATATCCAAAAGATAGCTAACGTTCTTAAAAGAGAGTATGAAGATGCTCTTGCAGCTAACCTTAATGCACAATATGTTAATCAGTCAACTAAGACGATAGCCAGTGTGCGTGAGGATAAAATCTTTCAAGATCATGAAATGAACAGTAATACGTCATTTCTTGATTTAGGGTTTTCGAAAGTTGAAGTAGATACCGAGCGTTATCGACGTAGTGATTTTGATAAGGAGAAATTCAGGGTTCTAGAGAAAGAATGGGAGAAGTTGTGTAATCACTTACCTCATTCTACCGTAGAACCTGAACTCAAATTCCGAAAGCTAGGAAAACATAAAGCAAGCGGACTTTATGTGCCAGGGTTAAATATCATGGCAGTTGATGTAAGAGATACCTCATCATTCATACATGAGTATGGTCATTATTTAGACTATACGTATGATCAATCAGGTATCATTAGCTCTACATCACATAGCTTTAAAGATATTCGTAATATCTACAAGGCTAGCTTGCTAAAACTTATTCAAATAGCAGAGAAAAGCAGAACGGACTTAGCTCAAGCTGTTCATATTAAGAATAAGTTGGATTATTATTTGACACCGACTGAAGTGTTTGCACGTGGCTTTGAATGGTGGGTTTTTGAAACTTATACCAAAGATTCAGAACTGCTATCTGATGAAGCAACTTACTATACTCGATTAGAGTATAGGGCTTTGAGGCAATGTCGACACCTTTTGTTCGCATTTTTTGACACGTTCTTTGAGAACTATCGTGCAATGCAACCTATTTATAAGGTTGAGAAGGAGCCAAAAACACTAGTAGCTTGCCGAAAGCCATTTGAAGATAAACCAACAACTGAAGGAGAACAGTTAAGCTTGTTTGAGTTCTAAGAGGAGAAAAACAATGACGATGGAAATTAATGAATTTGACCGCTTCATGGCAGTAAGCCATTTTGATGAAGAGATGGCTGAAGCACATACACCGACTGAGGATGCTATTCATAATTGGATAGTTGATCATCAAGAGGATGATGAGCTGATTGCTGGGATCCTCAAACATCTTGATCGTACGATTAAGGATGCTATGGCTTACTGCATCAGAAAAGCCAGTAAATCTGACTATAGAAATGGTCAAGGTGCTATGGTTGATGATGCCACAGTCTTTTCTTGGGTTAAAGAGTATTTTACCGCTGAGAAGGTTGAGACCAAATCAGTTGTAGGGGAAATGACTACTGGTAGTAAGAAATCAACCAAGCAACCAACTAAGAAGCCAAAAAAGAAACAGAATAAGAGCCTAACTAAAACAGAAACTAAAAAGAAAATCCCAACTAAGAAAACTCCTGAAAAGGATGGGAGACAGTTAGATCTTTTTTCAGATTTATCTGTTGAAGAAGGCGAATTTTAACAACAACAAAATAAAAAATGGTCCTAGGGCCATTTTTTATTAATTAAGGAGAAAAACAATGACAAAAGCAGAGAATATTCAAGAAATCGTAGATAATCGTTTAAAAGTTCCTAACGGATTTTTCAAATGGGCGAAGAATAATTTTCCTATCTATGAATGGTCAAATAAGTCTAAGACAATTATCTCTTCCGACCGAAAAAAATTCTCGGAAAAGGTTACAAAACGCTTATCACTTAACAGCCGTTTAACCTTTGTAGGAGATACTTTTTACTTTGTCTGGATGGGAGTCACAAAGAAACGCATTGAAATGCAAATGTATGCAGTGACTCAATCATTTGAAGAAGGAAAAGAAAAGTTTGACGTCAGCCTTTATAACTTTTATCAGCTTGCCAACAATAAGATGGTAAAAGCACACTGGGATCCATATCTTTCAGCTAAAGAAGGTAAAGAAATCTATAGTACTGGATTCCAAAATCAGAGAAATGCTCTCTTTTTCGGTTCTGGTGCATTTAGTGTCTATATGCTTTATGGTGGTATGGAAAATCTTATTGAAAAGTTACAATCAAAATCTGAGTTGAGATACTTAGATTTTGGACACGTGATTAAAGATAATTTTGAGATAAGCTCAGTGCTACCTCATATCTATAAATATCGAGAACGTATTGAATTCGCTCAAAAAATAAAGGCGTGTGGAGTCGTCAAAGAATTGGTAGGTACTACGTTTTATAGGTCTTATTACTCACGTAGTCTTGGACATAAGCATGCAAATATGGGTAAGGTTACCATGAATTTTCTCAGAAGGAATAAACAGTATCTAAAAAATACGGATATGAATATCGAAAAGGCATTTTTCGAGGAAGATATGCGTAGACAATATGGTCGAACGTTCGAGGGTTTATACGAGTTGCTTATAAATGCTATGGTTCCTATTAGGACGCCACTAATTAAGCGTTTAAATAGTATCTTACCATCCACGGTGAAACCAATTCGTTTCATTAACTGGATGATGAAGAATGAGGTCTGTCTTCGTGATTATGAGGACTATCGAGAAATGGTAGAAGCTCTGGGAATTCCATTTGATGGAGATTATGTAGTTATACCTAAAAATTGGGAAAACAAACATACAGAGATTGTCGAAAATTATTCGGTTCTTCTCGAGAATCAACTAGAACGTGGGACTCATTTACGTGTAACTAATGCCGTAAGTAATTTGAGAGCGGAGAAAAGACGACGTGAGGAAGAAAAGAAAGAGGCGAAGTTGAGAATTGTAACAGCTGAACGCTTGGCAAACATGATGAAGGCTCAGACAACATTTGACAAGTATGCATTTATCTTTCCTAAAAATGAAAGTGATATTGTCAGAGAGGGGAAACACCTACATCACTGTGTTGGAAGGTATGCAAAGGAACACTTTGTCTACGGTTCCTCTATTATTGTCTTTGTACGTGATAAAACTGACAGAGAAACTCCTCTTTATACCCTAGAATTGAAAAATAATAGGATTATTCAACTGAGAGGAGAACGGAACAAAGCTGCAGATGAAGAGGCTAAGAAAGAAGCAGAACAATTTTTAGCCCATTGTGGAAAGCTTAAAATCCAGTTTTAGATAAAAGGAGAAAAAATGAAACTTAGAACTCATTATGAGTCAACTGCGTTTTCATGTTATACTAGAGATAACACTATACGTGATTTCATGTATAATTCAGGGAGAAACGTCATGAAGTTGACTATTGTTCTTTATAACAATAAAAAGATGATTGGAAAATACCTGGTTGATACAATCAGTAAAACCATAGATACGTTTGAAAGGAAAGATGATTTTTTGTTGAACACAGAATTCACCTATGAACGTATGGTAGATTTTCTAAAAGGGCGTCAAATTGATTTTGGACGAAAAAACCGAAAGGAACTTTTAGGGTATACCTATACAGCTCCCGATGTCTGGCACGAAATTGCTATGACACACGGTTTTGATACCGATGATTTTTATTGGATATCAATACCAGAACTCAATGATGAGCCATTTGTCTTAGAAGATCATCATCCTAATTTAAGTAGAAAATAGGAGAGATACTATGACTGTATTTACCTCTAGCAAAGGAACTCAAGAGAAATGGTTGAAAGATGACTATTTCTATAAGAGAGACTTTTTTGGTGGGGAGGCTGAAGCTGAGTTTCTAGTATCTGAGTTTTTGAAAAGTTGTGGGATTGAAGATTATGTACCTTACGAAAAAGTAGGTAGTGATCTTTGTCGTTCACAAAATTTCATACCAGAAGGTGGAAGCTTCGTTACGATGTTTCGTTTGCTGCAACAAAGGGGGTATACGGAATCAGATATCGAACAAATAGCCAAGAAACAACCTCAAGAGCAGTATAACTTTTTGAAAAAAGAGTTGGCTGAGATTGGTTTTTCAGAAGCTGAGCTTGATTCGATATTTGCCAGACTCTTTGAGATTGATCGTTTAACCTTAAATGTTGATAGACACTGGAATAACTTTGGGATTATCTTTTCTAAAGATGAACCGCCATATCTATTAACTTTGTTTGATTTTGGTTACTCTCTAGGAGTTACCTTTCCCAGAACAATGCCCACGCATGTAGCTATTCGTAAGAGTAAAGCTATGACAGTCAGCAAAAGCTTTGATAAGCAATGTGAACTGGCTGGAACATTCTCTTTTGACATTCAAGAGAGTTTTATTGAGTTCCTCAAAAACAGGAAAACACGAGAGGCTCACATATTTTTGAGTCGTATAAACAAATACTACAACTAAAAAGAAAGACTTGGTATTATACCAGGTCTTTTTTAGTTTTAAGGAGAAAGAACAAGAATGGAAGAACAAAAACAAAATAAAACAATGACTAAAGCAGAAAAGGTTCAAGCTAACCTTTCTGCCATTAAACTTGTGAAAGCACTCGAAGCAGATAACCGTGTAGCTGATAGTGCCGAACAAGAAATTCTCTCTAACTATGTTGGTTGGGGAGGACTTGCTAACGATTTCTTTGATAGTAAGATTAATCGTTTTGCAAAAGAACGTGATGAGCTAAAAAGTCTTGTCACTAAAGAAGAATATCGTGCGATGGAAATGAGCTCCCTTACGGCTTACTACACAAGTCCAGAGATTGCTACTGCAATGTGGGATAAGATTGTAGAAAGTGGTTTTAAAGGAGGTAATATTCTTGATCCATCAATGGGTACTGGTATCTTCTTTGAAACAATGCCAGAGGATATCAAGAAGAATTCTACTCTTTATGGAATTGAACTTGATACCATTACTGGTGCTATTGCTAAACACCTTCATCAAGATGCTACTGTTTTAGTCCAAGGATTTGAAACAGTAAACTTTGAAGGGACACCTTTTGACTTGGTCATTACGAATGTTCCATTTGCGGATGTTCGCATTGTCGATAAAGCTTATGATAATAAACCTTATCGTATTCATGATTACTTCTTTAAGAAAGCTATTGATTTGGTACCCTATCATGGGATGGTTGCTGCTATCACTTCAACTGGTACTGCAGATAAGAGTGCTGGTTCAATTCTGCCAGAACTCCGTCGTAGCGGAACTCAGTTTTTAGGTGGTGTCCGCTTACCAAATACTGCTTTTAAAGATGCTGGAACACGAGTGGTAACAGATATCCTCTTTTTCCAAAAAGGAGCTTTTATCCCTGTTCCCGATAATAATATCGACTTCTGGTCTTCAGATAGAAATAAACTCCCCTTTGATAAACGTGTCTCACTCAATCCCTATTTCTTCCAGGATGCTGTTTGTAAAAATCCTTGTGTCCTAGGTGATTATCAGGTACGTCATTTCAATGGTGGAACACTGGATCTTGTGGTAGATAGCTCTTTTGACTTAGCTTCAGAGCTTCAAGAAGCACTATCAAAAGTAACAGTGCCTTTCGAAGTAGAGAGACTAGAACCTCGTGATATTATCCTTAAAGAAGAAGTGAATCATCTTGACCAAGACTTACTTACTTCACTTGACATTCGATTGAACGAGTATGCTTGTGATAAAAATGGGCGTGTCTATTATCGTGATAACACGTCTATTCGTCCTAGCTCACGTGCAGCTGAAATGATTTTTTATCAAGACGAACAAGGACAGTTCGTAAAATATGATGATAAATACAAAGAAGAAGCCATTTTAGACTTTGAAGCAGCAGTAGAAGCAGACCCTAATATTGTTACGAATACATGGGTAAGTCAAACACCTTCTAAAGCAGCTAAAAGTAAAGGGCTATACAAAGGTATTTATTTCTATGAAACACCCCTTACGGATACAGAAAATAAGCGTATCCGTGGCATGGTTGCTATCAAAAATGCGTATCAAGCCATTATTGATATTCAAATGACGACAGACTATGATGAAGGGAAATTCAAACAACTGCTTGCAACACTTAATCAAGCCTACGATACTTTCAAGAAGAAGTATGGTTATATCAATCAAGCGGTGAATGCTCGTCTCTTTGACCGAGATGACCGTTATCCTCTTATCGCTAGTCTTGAGTTAGAGGAGTTGGACGAGAATGACAGCTCAAAGGTAGTTTTTGTGAAGTCAGATGCTTTTAAAAAGCCAACTATTCGTCCTAAAAAACACCTCCATCAAGTGATGTCAGCAGTAGAAGCCTTGAATGTGTCGCTTTCGGAAGGTCGTGGCGTTGATTTGAACCTCATGAGTTCTGTTTATCCAGATGTCTCAGAAGATATGATGATTTCAGAACTAGGTGAGACAGTGATGATTGATGTGGAACGCTATATTGATGATAAGACTGTACACTATGTTACTAAGGATAAATTCCTTTCAGGTGATGTTCTTGCTAAACGTGATTGCATTAACTCTCTCATTGAAGACGGAGATACACAAGCGGATTGGGAACGTTATTTGGAATTGATATTATCTGTTGTACCAGAACCAGTTGTCTTATCTGATATTGATTTCAGCATTGGTTCTAGCTGGATTCCTAGTAACGTTGTTTCTCAATGGGTGTTTAGTGAATTGTTGGATGAAAAAGTTGGTCTCCATTCTGAAGAAGCTAAATCACTATTAGTGACATCCAGAATCGGACGAGGTTTCAACGAACGCTTGTTAAACCGCTATATGAGTCGTCAATCTAACCTGCGTTTAGGTCTACGTGATGAGTACAATAAAAGCTACTCACACGCAACAGATATTGTGGCTCACTTGCTTACAAGTAATCAACCAACAATTATGCGTAATTTCGGTACGACTGAAAACCCTGTACGTAAGGTTGATGAAGTGGCTACAGCAAACCTACGTGAGTGTGAATGTGTTCTACAAGAAAGCTTTAAGAACTTTATTCATGAAAACCCAACAGTCCAAGAAGTGATTGAAGATACCTACAATGAAGTCTTTAATCGCTATGTGACACGTCAATATGATGGAAGTCTCTTGGAATTTGATGGGTTGGCTAAGGGAGTAGAGCTTCGCCCTCACCAAAAGAATGCCGTACAACGTATTCTTGAAGAGAGACGTGCACTGCTTGCTCACGAAGTGGGTACTGGTAAGACACTAACCATGATTTCTGCAGCTTTCAAGATGAAAGAACTAGGGCTTATTCATAAACCATTGTTTGTGGTTCCATCTAGTCTAACAGCACAATTTGGTCAAGAAATTATGCGTTTCTACCCTACCAAGAAAGTGTTTGTTACGACTGAGCAGGACTTTGAAAAGTCACGCCGTCGCTTGTTCGTTTCTCGTATTCTAACAAGCGACTATGATGGTATTGTGATTGGGCATTCTCAATTTGAGAAAGTTCGTGTCTCACAAGAACGTGAACAAGCCTTTATTTCTGAAAAGATTGATGAGCTTGATGAGATTATTGGTTACGCAAAAGCTAATGACGACAAAATTACTTTTAAGCAAGCACAATCTATGCGTAGAAGTCTTGAGGCAAACTTGGAAACGTTGCTTGAAAACAAGACTGGTATTGATGAGTTTATCAACTTTGAAAGTCTTGGTATTGATATGCTCTTTGTTGATGAAGCCCACGGGTACAAGAATGTCCGTCCTATGACACGTTTGGGGAACGTTGCTGGTATTACCAACCGTACCTCAAAAAAGAATATGGATATGGAAATGAAGGTGCGCGTGCTTCAAGAAGAGTATGATACACGTCACGTTGTCTTTGCGACTGGAACACCAGTTTCCAACTCTATCAGTGAAATGTATACGATGATGAATTATCTTCAACCAGATGTCATGGAACATTTCGGTGTAAGTTTCTTTGATGCTTGGGTTGGTGCGTTTGGGATTGTTGAGAATAGTCTTGAACTTAACCCTACAGGAGACAAGTATATTTCACGTAAACGCTTTGCTAAATTTATGAATCTCCCTGAGCTGATGGCGATTTACCGTCAGACTGCAGATATCCAAATGACTGAAGACCTTAATCTTCCAGTTCCTATGGTAGAAAAGGTAGCGGTTGAAAGTCAGTTGACGGAGAACCAAAAAGTTTATTTGGATGAGCTTGTAGAACGCTCAGACCGAGTTAAAAATGGGAATGTAGATCCTAGTGAAGATAACATGCTCAAAATCACTAGTGAAGCCAGAAAGTTGGCTTTAGACATGCGTTTGCTTGATGCGGAGTTCTATGTAAGAGCTGATGCAGATAAACTCATGCAAGTGGTTGAGCGAGTGGATAAGATTTATCACATGGAGACTAAGCATAAAGGGACACAAATGATTTTCTCTGACCTTGGAACTCCTAATGGCAAGGGTTTCTCTGTTTATCAAGAATTAAAAGATTTGCTTGTTGAACGGGGAATTCCAGAAGAAGAGATTGCTTTTATTCACGATGCTGCTAACAAAAAGGCTAAGCTTCAACTTCAACGTCAAATGAATGCTGGTGAGATTCGTATTCTCATGGCTTCAACGGAAAAAGGGGGAACCGGTCTTAACGTACAACGTCGTATGAAAGCTGTTCATCATCTCGATGTACCTTGGAAACCGTCTGATATTATCCAACGTAATGGACGCTTGGTTCGTCAAGGAAATATCTATCGTAAGGTAAATATTTTTCACTATATAACTAAAGGAAGTTTTGATAACTACCTTTGGCAGATTCAAGAAACAAAGCTCCGTTATATTACGCAAATCATGACCAGTCGTACACCGATGCGAGCTTCAGAGGATATTGACGAGCAAACACTCTCAGCCTCTGAATTTAAAGCCATTGCGACAGGCAATCCATATCTTAAACTTAAGATGGAACTTGATAACGAATTTGAGTTGTTGTCTAATCGTCGTAAGGCTTGGAAACGTGATATTGATTTGTCTCAAAAACGTATTAAGCAAGCCCTTAAAGATAAGGCAATTTACGAGAAGAAACTTTCTCTATTAGTCCAGGATAAAGAGCTTGCAGAAAAGACAAGACCTTGGAAAGAAGTGGTTGAAAAAGAAGATGGTAAGAAATATGAGGTCGAACATAACCCATTTGTTATGACATTTGAACCAGATGGATACGAAGCAACTAAGAAAGATGTTGCAGGTAATCAACTGAACTATGCGATGCAAATGAATGTTGCCTCTGATCCACTCCATATGAAAATGACAACCCTTGCTCATTATCGTGGTTTTGTCCTTCGTGCGTTGGAACAAAAATCACCTTGGCAACCAGAACGCATGCTTGACTTGCATATTATTGGTCAAAATAGCTATGCCGTTCGTCTAGACTTTGCGAGTGGTATTGGGACTATCCAACGTATCAACAATGTTATTGATGGTATGGATAAACAAGCCAAACTCTTGCAGGAAAACATTGACCGTTGTGCAGATACTATTAAGCGAGGAGAAGCTGCAGATGTTTTTGCAGACCAAGCTCGTCTTGACTATGTATCAGCTAAACGTGCCATTGTTAATCCTCTTATCGAAGTCGAGGACGAGTCTAAAAAGCCTACTGTAGAACAAATTGAAGAGGCTATCAATGCTTTTGAATTGCAGTACAAGGTAGACCATCCAGAAATGGATGAGGACTCTGATGTAAAAGTTAGCTCAATCACCGAGGAATATAGTGCTAGCTATGATCCTGATGAAGAAAGCGAACTTGTTGAAGTTATTAATGAGTCAGTAGATGAAGCAGAAACTGGCTTTGAGGAAGAAGTAGTAGTTGCTCAAGAAATCGTTGAAGAAACGACTCATGTTGTTGTTTCACAAGAAGTTCTTGATATGGCTGATGACTTCCTAGAAAGCATTTCTGAACTCTTTGGTATGACTGAAGAACATAATGATAATGTTTCTAAAGAAATAGTTTTAGAAACCTCTGTTAATGAGGTAGTAGAAGCAGAAGTAGAAGTCTATGAAGAAATTTCACTATTTGACTTCGTTTAATCATAAAAAAGGATAATATCTTCTTGAGGAGATGTTATCCTATTCTCTTATTGATTGTCATAAATAGAAATGTTTCAGATATTTGGAATAGTCGTCTGTTATATATTTGGTTAAAAAGTTTCTTTATGTTCAAAAGGAGTCATTCTGACTCCTTTTGAATTAAGTTTATAAAAAAGGTAGTGATGAAAATATTATAATAATTACCTCAAAAAGAAGTATGTATAAGTTAAATTGTTTTTTCATACTCAAACCTCCCGACAAGAAACAAGAATATGAGCTTGAAAATTTAGAAAGTAGACAAACACTATTTTGAATGTTTCTCTTTTTAAGTCACCTAGTCTGCATTTAAGGGACTAATTTTATAATAAGGAGGTATTGGATTGTAAAATAGCTACAAAGAATGAAATTTATTTATCATATGAGAGATTGCTTTTTATAAAGCGATATTTTACATTTTAAAAATATTAATAAAAAAACAATATTTGCACTTTTTACTCACTAAAAATAAAGATGTATTGGTTACAATAAGCGCGTAGAAAATATTTACTACATACTAACAGAAGGGAGAATGATTGCCATGAAAAACTCAAAAGATATTTTGATCAATGCTATCGAAGAGGTTTCTGAAAAAGAACTTATGGAAGTAGCTGGTGGTAAAAAAGATTTTAGGAATATATCGGCTTTTGTATCTCAAGATTCTCCCATATTTGATGGGGATGTGATGTATAATATTTCGCTAGGGAGAGAATCTGTTTCAGGAAAACAGGTTATTGAAACTTGTAAAAGAGTATCAATATATGATGATATCATGAGTATGCCAATGAATTTTCATACTCTACTTTTTCGAGAAAATCCATCAATATCTGGGGGGCAAAAACAACGTATTTCTTTAGCAAGAGAACTTGTAACCACCCCTAGAATCTTAGTTCTTGACGAACCTACATCAGCTTTAGATGTAAAAACTGAAAGAATAATCCAAAAAAATGTTGAGGCTTTACATTGTACGAGGGTTTTGGTTACCCACAGACTTAATACAGTTGAAAAAGCTGATAAGATTTTAATAATGGATAATGGCAAAATTATTGACTATAGAAACCATTATTGTTTGTACAAAAATAATAAGTATTATTGTGACTTATATGACTCATATATGAATAAATATCAGGAGGAAGAGGTAAAATGAAACAATTAGTATTAAAAGATGTTTGCAAAAAATATCCCAATCAACTGAATTATGCTCTAGACCATATCAATTTGATTGTGGAAAAAGGAGAATTTGTAGCTGTCATGGGGCGTAGCGGTAGTGGAAAAACGACGCTTTTAAATGTTACTTCAATTATTGATAAAATTGATAGTGGGAATATTTATTGTGCGGATAAAGAGATTAGCACATTCTCTGATAAGGAGGCAACTAATTTTAGAAAAAATGATATTGGTTTTGTTTTTCAAGATTATATGCTGTTAGACAGTCTAACCATTAGGGAGAATATTTCTGTTGCTTTGTCTTTAAAAAATGTTGATTCTTCAAAGATTGATGATTTGATAAATAGCTATGCAAAAAGATTTAATTTACATGAACAGTTGAAAAAATACCCTTATCAACTTTCTGGAGGTCAAAGACAGAGGGCCAGTATTATCAGAGCAATCATTAAAGACCCAGAAATTATTTTTGCTGACGAACCAACAGGAGCACTTGACTTGAAATCTTCTGAGGAAACAATGATGATTCTGAGTGAAATCAATAAAACGGAAAAGGTAACTATTCTAATGGTTACTCATGATGTTTTATCAGCTTCTTATGCCGACAGAGTTATACTCCTCAAAGATGGGAAACATCACATGGAGATTGATAAAAAAGATTGTGGAGAGTCGTTTTACGATGTAATTAGTCAAGCTTTATCCGATAGAGGAGAGTAATATGATTTGGTCAATTACAAAATCTAACATTAAAAAGAATTTTCCGTTATATCGTATCTATTTTCTAGCTACGATCGGTTTATTAAGTATTTTTATAGCTTTTTTAAATTTTATTTCAGATAAAATCATCGCAGAAAAAATTGGGGATAGTGGTCAAGCTCTAGTTATCGCTAATGGTTCATTGTTATTTTTGATTGTATTTTTGGTGGTATTCTTAATCTACTTCAATAATTTCTTTGTAAAAAAACGCAGTCAAGACCTTGGAGTCTTAGCAATACTAGGGTTTTCAAAAAGAGAATTAACAAAATTACTAACTTTAGAAAATCTTGTTATTCTAGTTCTGAGTTACTTGGTAAGTTTATTGCTAGGACCTACTTTATATTTTTTAGCTGTACTGGTAATTACTCATCTATTGGATTTAACAATGGAAGTTCAGTGGTTTATTACAGTTAAAGAGATTATAGAGTCTTTAGGAATATTAGTCGTAGTTTTTCTGATTAATTTCATCACAAATGGAGTTATTATTGCTAAACAGTCATTGATTGAATTTGTTAATTTCTCAAAAAAGGCTGAGAAAAAAATCAGGATAAGAAAAGTCAGAGCTATTATTGCTATTACCGCATTGCTATTGTCATATGTTTTATGTTTGACGACAGTGTTTTCATCCACACGAAAGATGCTATTAAGCGTAGGGATGGTACCAATTTCTCTTTTGATAATTATCTTAGTTATTTTAGGCTCAATTTTTACAATCAGATATGGATTGACTTTTGTAATTTCTTTCTTAAAAGAAAAGAAAAAAAGGTTATATCGTCCTCTCTCTAATATTATCTATCCTAAATTTAACTATCGTATTGCGACAAAAAATAAATTATTAACAGTCTTGGGGGGGCTTTTAACACTAACCGTTTCAGTTACTGGAATCATGGTAATGCTTTATGCTTATTCTCTTAATGGAATAGAAAGATTGACTCCATCTGCGATAGAATATAATGTTGAATCAGAAAATGGTCAAGTCAATGTTACAAATATTTTAGAGAATGGGCAAGTGAGTTTAGTTGATATTAACCTATTGAGATTGAACACTAACCCAGAAGTGACTATCACAGAATCTGGGCAAACAATTCCTTATTTTGATATAATTAATTACAGTGATTATAAAGAGTTAATGAAAGCTCAAGGAAGAAAAAATTCTATTGAAGGTAGTGAGTCACTACCATTGTTAATAAATTATTTTCCAACAGAAATTAGCCTAGGGAAAACCTTTAATTTGGAAAATGCATACGATGTTACTGTAAAACAAGTATCAACGAATAATGTTTTTAGTTTTTCTACAAGTGTCACGACTCTGGTGGTTTCTGATAAATTATATGCTGAGCTTAGTTCTCGTTTTCCAGAGAAAAAAATGACAATTAGGACTTTTAATGGAGATTCAATTAGGTCAAGTGAAACATTTTACAATCAGTTTAGTACGGTTCCTGATGTTATCAGTAGTTATAGTAGGGAACACACAGTAAAGACTGCTAATATTGCGACTTATATCTTTATAACCTTCCTATCCATACTCTTTATTATTTGTACAGGTAGTATTCTATACTTTACAAGCCTCATAGAAATCATGGAAAATAAAGAAGAATATAGCTATCTGAGTAAGTTAGGTTATAGTAAAAAAATGATTAATCGGATTGTCGGATATGAAATAGGTATACTTTTCCTTATTCCTGTATTAATTGGGATAATAAATGGTAGTATGTTGCTTATTTTCTATAAATATTTATTTATGGATACATTGGTTGCAGGCAATATTATAATGCTATCTTTGTTGCTTTTTCTGTTTTTCTTTTTGATAATATATGGCACATTTTATTTATTGACATTGCGGTCAGTGAAATCAATAATAAACAATTAATTCTAAAAACTTTTTAACTTTAACGATTTAGTAAATAATATGATGAGAATAGAAAAAATAACAAAGAGTAAATTTTTGGGGATCACAATAATCTTGTTACAACAATTAATAGCCTTTTTGATTTTGGTCTATAATCGAGAAAACTTGTCTCTTCTTTTCTCTGAAAAAGTAGCTCTTGTAATGACTCTTATTGATACAGGTTTTATTTGGCTGGCAGCAATATTACGCCAAAAACAAGATGGTATTTTTAAAAAAATTATTTCTATCGTTTTCTTAACAATTTGGCAATACTTGGCATCTGTGCTATCAAGGGAAACTCCTCTCTTTTTTAGTAGTGGTCTGCAAATTATATTGCTCTATTGTTATACCGTTGAGATTACTGATTTAATATTATATGGGCAGAAACAGTTTAAAGATAAGCTAGACAAGAGCTTATTAATAATTATTTTTGTTTCTATAATTAGCCTTTTAGTTAATAGAACTTTATTTAATTTCTTATTCTTAGTTGTTTTTACTATTTTACACCTTTATCCATTATTGGTTATAGTGTTATATTATAGGTATTTTAGGCAACAAATATCAGTAGTAAGACGTTCATTGATATTATTTTCATTGCTTTTGCTAGCAATACTTGGTAGTGAATTTTATGGAGAGATGCTAGATGTTAATCAAGCCTTTAATAATTTGGGGTGGTATCTGTTTCCCCTTATAATGAGTACAATATACTATTTTAAGGTCATACATGATAAATTTAGTCTAGTTACTCGAAGATGGTTAGGTAATTACAAAACTCGTATAGAACTTTTATTTCTACTTCTTATCATTTGTTGGGTAATACTTATAAAGGTACTAGTTAAAGATTTTTTACTATTTTTTATAGTTGTTGATGCAAGCACGTTTTTTTGTCTAGTGGTAATTTCTTGTATCTTTTGTTATTTAGAAAACTTTAAGCAAAATTTTGACTATGAAAATAGAAGACTGAACTATTTTATGAAATCGGAGGAAAACATGAGAGTGGAGTTCTCAAATTATTTGCATGATGATGTCTTGCAAAATGTCATAGCGATAAAAAACTTACTCTCTTTAGAAAATAGTGATATAACACATGGTTTTATTGTTAATGGGTTGAATGATCTAGTTTCTGGTATCAGGGATGAAATTGATACTTATCACCCAATAGTTCCTTCTAATCGAACAATGAAAGAAAACATACAGTCTCTTTTTGATGATATTGTTAAAAGGAGGAAAAGTAATAAGTTGTTGTATTTCAACTGTTCGAGTAGTACAATAATCCCACCTCCATATGGAGATATTGTTTACAGGTTTATAAAAGAATTAATTAATAATGCTATAAAATATGGAGTCAGTAAAGATATTCATTTATCTTTAAAGGTTCAATCTGATATTATTATCATAGAAGAGAGCAATCAGGTGGTGGAAAAAGTTCAATCTATAAATTATGGCAGAGGTTTGAAATCAATTCAAGAAACACTAGTAGCTTTTGATGGAGATATGGAGCTACAAATAGATAATAAACAATACAATATCAGAATATTACTTCCCATAGATTGGAAATTATGCTATGAAGATTTTATTAATTGATGACCATAAACTATTTGCAAAGAGTATCCAACTGTTATGCCAACAGTATGATGAGGTAGATGTTATAGATACAATTACTTCTAATTTTAACGATGTGACGATTGATTTATCTAAATACGATATTATATTACTTGATATTAATCTAACAAATATTTCTAAAGAGAATGGATTGGAGATAGCGGAGGAACTCATACAGTCTACTCCTAACTTGAAAGTTGTTATGCTGACAGGATATGTTAAGTCAATCTATGAAGAGAGAGCAAAAACAATAGGGGCATACGGTTTTGTAGATAAAAATATAGACCCTAAACAACTCATCTCTATCTTAAAAAAAGTGGATTCTGGGAAAAAGTATTTTGAACAAATTGAATCTCAGGATTATGTTGAAGCTTTAACTGACCGAGAAATAGTAATCTTAAATTTGAGTAAGAAAGGTCTCTCTGTTAAAGATATAGAGGAAACGTTACAAATTAGTAGGAGAACAGTATTTAATCATTTGAATCATATCTATTCAAAACTTCTAGTAAATAATAAGCAAGAGGCTATCTACAAAGCTGAGCAATTAGGGTATTTTATGGACTTCTGAGTTGTAGGCAAACAACTTAATTAAGCTTTATCTTTGTATTTGTTAGGGATTATGTGAAATAGAACATACTAAGATTAGTAGTGAAGAAATCTCCGACGGGAGAGAGTACTCACTACTTTTTCTTTATGTTAAAGTAGTGGTGTCTTGTAAAGTCGTAGGGTTCAATGGCGTTAGATGTCGCTTGACAAACTGGCAAGATGCCTGTTTTAGATGGAATATTATCAAAGTATGTTGGATGCTAGACGTCGAGTATTGAAAAGGACATCACTAAAATAAGGAATCATTCAAGACAAAAGAGGTAATGTCATGCGTGCAGTATTTGGAATTGATATAAGTAAAACAAGTTCTGAGGTGGCAATTTTAGTCAACGGTGAAAAGGTTCATGGCTACACCATACTCAATGATGCCATTGGATTCAATCGCCTGTTGGGCGACTTGAAAACTGTTCATAGCCCTGAGATTATATTTGAGGCTACAGGCGTCTATTCTCGACGTCTTCAAGCCTTCCTTGAGGAATATAGTTACGCTTACACACAGCTAAATCCACTAGAAGCTAAGAAGCAATTGAACAGTTTGTGAGTTCGTAAAACAGATAAAATTGACGCTGAAAAGTTGGCTAATTCTTAGCTTGTGCACAATCGTAAACCAACTTACGTGCAGCAAGAAGTTTATCAACATCTACCTGATTTAAGCCGTTTCTATCAAAATATGAATGAAGATCTTGTTCGAGCTAAAAACCGTCTGCACAAGGTTCTACAAGTCACTTTTCCTCAATTGGAAAATTTCTTATCCACACCAACTGGAGAGCAATATTGGAACTTACTGATGGCTTTTCCATGCAAAGAGTTTGTATAAAGCCTTTCTCAAAGTGACTTGTGTGAAATTATCCGCCAATCTACCTCCAAACGTATCTCTGAAAAGCGTATTGCTTACCTAACTGATAAACTCGTCGAACTAGCTAATAGGTCTTATTGTGCGGTCAAAAAAACCTCTCCCATGATGGAAGAGGTCCGTTACTATGCTCAAGAATTGCTTCGTCTTTCTGAACGCAGACAAGTTGTCTTAAACAACATGATAGCTCTAGTTCAGCCTTTACAAGAGTATGACATCTTATGGTCAATTCCTGGCATCGCAGAAACCACAGCGACATCTATCATTGGCGAATTGGAAGATATTCGTCGCTTTCAGTCTACCAATCAAATCAACGCTTTTATTGGTATTGACCTGAGACACTATGAATCTGGGAACTTCTCGCCAAGGAACACATCACTAAACGAGGAAATCCCTATGTCAGAAAAATCTTGTTCAAGTGCATTCACAACATCGCTTCAGCTAGTCATACTAATCCTTGCCATATCGCTGACTTTTATGAGAAACGAAAAAGAACAATAGACAATAACTTCAACTAAGCCACATACGATTGCCTCTATACACCGTCTCATTCGGACAATGGATTACCTTATTAAGCATAACAAACTTTACGATTATTCTTTGACCTAAAATCGATAAAGCTATCTATACCTTATTATTGTGACACCTTGTTTCAAAGAATACCAGATGAGTTTTTTTAAGCATGCCCTTTTATAGCTCTAAAAGTGTTAAAAATAAGACAGTAACCTCAGAATAGCTACTGTCTTATCTCATTTTTATTTAAAACCTCGATAGACTTGATAAATGGTAGAAAAGAGTAAAAAATTATAACCTTAAATAAGATAGCGAAAGTACTTATCAATTTGAAGAATGCCAAAAGGAGCAATGAAAAACTAGCAAGATATGAATTTTAAAAAATAATCTTAACAGAATCAATTTCATTAGAATAGGTAAATGAGGAAATAGGAGTATTGCAAGAGGAGCTAGGTCATTACTTAATGAGTATGAGGGAATAGCAAGAAGAATGGAAGAGTTCCTATTGAGTAAACAAGTTTGTTAAGTAATCTGCCAGGACGAGTGCAATTATTACCACATATAGTGTGCTATTCAATAATCAAACAATGAATAGCCTTTTTCTTCCCATAGCTATTAGTATTTTTACCAGCCGTATAGTTTCTAATGAACTTGAAGGACAGACATTTAAGTTACAGGAATCAAACGGAAGAACATTAATTCAAATTTTTTACAGTAAATTAATTTTATCGACTGTTTTCTTTTTGATATTGGGTATTTTAGGAACAGTTGCAACGAATGTATTTGCAATGGTTAACGGAGTAAGTGTTCCTTTAACAATTACTATTATTCAAATTTTAGGACAACTTTTGTCAAGTTTCAGTCTCATTTGTCTTTATTTAACTTTTGCAATGTTTACTGATAAACAAGGCTTATTGTTATCATCAGGTTTTTTAGGTGGATTTATAGGTTTAATATTAGCATCCAAATCTACAATGTTCTGGACGTTTGCTATACCGTGGGTTGGCTGTGCTTATTTATCTCCTTACAAATTTACCCTAATAAATAATTCAAACTATCTCTATAAATTTGATCAATCAATATATTTTAGGTTTTTAATATATCTAATTTATTGTTTACTTTTATATCTTCTTGTAAGAAGCATATTTTTGAAGAAAGAGAGACAAAGAAAATGAGACATTATACTTTAGCGGAATGGAAAAAACTGAATAAAATTCAGATTTTAATAGTCGGTGTTGTTTTTGTAGCATTATCAAGTTTTATCGGTTTAGGTACCTATTTTGCTAATCAATCAGTTTTAATTGATGGTACACAGGATAAAGTTATGTGGGGACAATTAACTTTTTATTATACTCAGATTCTCTATTCTCCAATGCTCGCAATTTTTATAGCAATATCTTTAACTCAAGAGTTTGAAAGAAAAAACTTGGAAATGTTATGTTCAAATGCAATATCTATCAAAAAGTTACTGATAAGCAAGCTTTTAACAGTTACTGTATTAGTTATTCCAATTCAACTTCTCATACTAATTGTTTATATTATAGCTTTAGAAATAGCTGATGTCGAACTCTCTTCGTTTGTCCTATTAACTTTAAAATGGACACTTTTATCTATTTTGAGTTCTTTATCTATTTTATGCATACAAGCATTTGTCTATGCTAAAACTAGAAGCTTTGGTCAATCAATTGGTATTTCAGCTATCGGTGCTATGGGCGGGTTCGTTCTATTGTTTTTGAATGAAAACTTGAATAAATTTTATCCGTATTCTCAACCTATGGTAGCATTGAGAAGTAGGGTTTTAGATGATTTTTCATTATTAGAACTTACTATTTTTGTCTTTGTTAATCTTCTGTTTAGTGTGATTTTTTACAGATTAACATGTTATGAACTAGAAAAAAGAGGATAATATAATTTTTTTAACTGCCTTAATTGATTTGGTTAATTGTCGTTATCTAACAACTGAACTGATCTGCTACTATAGTTAGATTTGTGTTGCAAGTTTATCTAAATACATATTGATACGATTATCATGATCGCTAGTGTTAGCTGAAAGTGCATCCTTTATGACATAATGTTTCAAACGATACAAGCTTTACTAATTCTCTAGCTTGCTAAAATTTAAAGTGATGTTATCATTTTTTTGACAAATTTCGAGATTTATTCTCAAAGTGACATATACTTTCTCTACCTATTATCCTAAAATTGAGAGAGGAGAGGTTGCTTTAATGGTAGATGTTCTAGTGCAGCTTTTTAAACTCTATAACGTTAGTACAGACTACCTATTAGGGTTACCAGATTGTCCGGATAGGGCAAATCATAAAATATAATAGTCTCACCTTGATTTGTTCATTGAGAATTGAATAAACTGAGGTGAGACTTTGGCTCTTGAAAAAATCTTGCTGTGCAAGTGAATCCTATATCAAAGCGCATCTATTAGATAAGGTATTCATTATTGACACCAAAAAGATACACAAAATTTAATTCATATGAAAAGTAGTAAAAAAGTTATATAATGATTTCGTAAATAAAGAGTTAAAGAATATTATCATTTATAACAAGGAGTATGAAATGGATTCTACCAACTCGGACTCAGAACTATTCATAGAGTTTAAATCACGTGGAAAACGATGCCAACTTTTATATATATCCGAAAGCCATAGTGAAGGGTTATATGAGATTGTTTCTACTGAACGAGAACGTCTTGCTAAGTGGCTTCCTTGGGTGGACGAAATGAAAAGTGTTGAAAATGAAAAAGCATTTATAAAGTATGCACGTGAAAAAATGGAGCGCAATGAGTTATTTATGTTAACAATTTTCGTCAATCAGAAACCAATAGGGATGATAGATATACATAATATTGATTTACAAAAACATCAAGCCGAAATTGGATATTGGATATCAGAAAGATATGAAAATCAAGGTTTTGTAAAGCAGGGATTAAAAGAATTAATAACAATCATTCCATCCAAATTTAAAATTGATA
>NZ_JACLQV010000016.1:0-55809 GCF_016648915.1 Streptococcus sp. 3.1
TCTACTGTTGTACCATTTGTATCAGCTGCTTGAACCTTAACTGGGACAACATCACCTGAATAAGATTTATCTGTTGGGGTGAAGGTCACAACACCTGTTTCTTTATCAACGGTGAAGGTACCGATTACATCACCTGCTGGTGATTTCGCTTCTACTGATGCTGCTGGCTGACCATTTTCATCAAGAAGGGTAATTGAATCCTTGTTAATTGGCGCTACTTCATCACCTTCTGTGAAGGTTACTGTTCCAGTTTGAACCAAACCTTGAGGTCCCGTAGATTCAGCTGGTGTTGCTGTTGGAGTTACTGGAGTCACAGTTGGTGTGTAAGTCGCAGAGGCTTTGGTTCCGTTCTTATCTTCACGAACAACCGTCACAGCTGGAGCTGTTCCAGTAAATGATTTCTCTGGAACAAAAGTTACAGTTCCGTCGGCTGCTACTGTGTAGGTGCCAACGCCATCAACTGTCTTGGTAGTTGAACCATCGTCGAAGGTTGCTGGAACGTCATCGTTCATTGGCACTCGGCTGTCACCTTCAGTAAATTCAGGCTTACCTGTTTGGGTTTGACCTTGTTTACCTGTTGTTTCAACTGGTGTCGCTGTTGGTGTAACTGGTGTTACTGTTGGGGTGTAAGTCGCAGAGGCTTTGGTCCCGTTCTTATCTTCACGAACAACCGTTACAGCCGGCGCAGTTCCGACAAATGATTTCTCAGGAACAAACGTCACCGTACCGTCAGCTGCTACTGTGTAAGTACCAACTCCGTCAACTGTCTTAGTCGTTGAACCATCGTCAAATGTCGCTGGAACATCTTCATTGATAGCTACTGTTTTCTCAACACCATCAACAGTTACTGTTCCACCCTTGAATTCAGGTTTACCAGTTTGAGTAGCACCTTGGATATCTTTTGTTTCAGCTGGAGTTGCTGTCGGTGTTACCGGTACGATTTCAGGCGTGTAAGTTGTGTCCACCTTGATACCGTTTGAGCTTTCAGCTTGAACCTTGGCCGGTGTTACTACACCTGTGTATGATTTATCAGTCGGTGTGAAAGTGACTTGACCAGTAGCTGAATCAATTGAGTAAGTACCGATTTCAGTTGTACCATCAGCAGCATAAGCTGGTGTACTTGTCACTTCATTGCCATCATTATCCAAAAGCGTGTAGCTATTATCTTTAATCGTAATAGCTTTATCTTCACCATTCACTTGAACAGTTGTTCCTGAGAAGGTTGGTGTGCCTGTTTGAGTGGCACCTTGGATATCTTTAGATGTAGCTGGTTGAGCTGTTGGAACAGCAGCTACAACTGTTGGTGTGTAGGTCGCATCTGAAGTAATGGTTGCAGTCTTACCATTAGCATTTGTAATAGTAGCAGTTGCCTGAACAGTTACTCCTTTTGCAGTACCAACAAAGTCTTTTTCTGGCGTAAATGTTACTGCTCCAGTCGTTGGGTCGATAGTATAGCTACCTTCTCCTGCTACTGTTACAGTTGTTTCATCAGTCGGTTGACCAGTTGCTGGATCCACCAATTTCTTGCTTGTGATTTCAGCAGTCTTATCATTACTCAAATCAAAGGTTGGTGTTTGAGTTTGAGGAACGTTTTGAATATCCGCAGAAACCTTGTCTGTAGGAGTCACTGTAATTGGTGTTACTGATGGTGTGTAAGTCGCTGAAGCTTTTGTTCCGTTCTTGTCTTCACGAACGACTGTAACCGCTGGTGCTGTTCCTGTAAAACTTGGTTCTGGAACAAATGTAACAGTACCGTCTGCTGCTACTGTGTAGGTACCAACACCGTCTACAGTCTTAGTCGTTGAGCCATCATCAAATGTTGCTGGAACATCATCGTTCATTGGCACACGGCTATCGCCTTCAGTAAATACAGGTTTACCAGTTTGTGTAGCACCTTGGATATCTGTTGTTTCAACTGGTGTTGCAGTTGGAGTTACTGGAGTCACAGTTGGTGTATAAGTTGCAGAGGCTTTGGTTCCGTTCTTGTCTTCACGAACAACCGTAACAGCCGGTGCAGTTCCGACAAATGATTTCTCAGGAACAAATGTCACCGTACCGTCGGCTGCTACTGTGTAAGTACCAACGCCGTCAACTGTCTTAGTCGTTGAACCATCGTCAAATGTCGCTGGAACATCTTCATTGATTTCAACAGTCTTCTCAACGCCATCAACCGTTACAGTTCCACCCTTGAATTCAGGTTTACCAGTTTGCGTTGCACCTTGGATATCTTCTGTTTCAGCTGGTGTTGCTGTCGGTGTTACTGGAACGATTTCAGGTGTGTATGTTGTATCCACCTTGATACCGTTTGAACTTTCCGCTTGAACCTTGGCTGGAGTTACCACACCAGTGTATGATTTGTCAGTCGGTGTGAAAGTTACTTGACCAGTGGCTGAATCAATTGAGTAAGTACCAATTTCAGTTGTACCATCAGCGGCATAAGCTGGTGTGCTTGAAACTTCGTTACCTTCTTTATCCAAGAGTGTGTAGCTACTATCTTTGATCGTAATAGCTTTATCTTCACCATTCACTTGAACAGTTGTTCCTGCAAAAGTTGGTGTCCCTGTTTGCGTTGCACCTTGAACATCTTTAGAAGTTGCAGGGTTTGCAGTTGGAACTGCTGGCACAACAGTTGGTGTGTAGGTCGCATCTGAAGTAATGGTTGCAGTCTTACCATTAGCATTTGTAATAGTAGCAGTTGCCTGAACAGTTACTCCTTTTGCAGTACCAACAAAGTCTTTTTCTGGCGTAAATGTTACTGCTCCAGTCGTTGGGTCGATAGTATAGCTACCTTCACCTGCTACTGTCACTGTTGTTTCATCAGTTGGTTGACCAGTTGCTGGATCTACCAATTTCTTGCTTGTGATTTCAGCAGTCTTATCATTACTCAAATCAAAGGTTGGTGTTTGGGTTTGAGGAACGTTTTGAACATCCGCAGAAACCTTGTCTGTAGGAGTCACTGTGATTGGTGTGACTGTTGGTGTGTACTTAGCTGTTGCAGTCTTGATGTAATCCTGTTGGATCTTACCATCTTTGTTTCTACCAACTGGCGCTGACAATGTAACATCCACACCTTTGGCTGTACCAGTAAAGCTTGGATCTGGAATGAAGGTTACTTCACCCGTTGAAGGATTAATGGTGTAAGTTCCTTCCCCTTCAACTGTTACAGATGGCGCATCAGTAGTGAGACCTGTGGCAGGATCCACCAACTTAGCAGGATATTCTGCACTTGGAGTGATTGCAATCTTGTCACCATTTGAGTTAGTCTCAGTTGTGTTAAAGGTCGGAGTTTCTTTTTGAGTCGCCCCTTGAACATCAGTCGAAGTTTTGTCAACTCCTTCGATTTCAATTGGAGTGACTGTTGGAACGTATTGACCATCCATGGTATTCAACTGACCATTAATGTTTGGTTCTTGATCTGGGAATTTTGTTGACCAACCAGTATCATAACCGTTGTTATCTGAACGACGGATAGAAATACCATCAGCTGTTCCAAGGAAGTTATCTTCAGGAATAAATTCAACGTCTACATCTTTACCGTTGGCAGTAATCTTATACTTACCTTGTCCTGGAACGACATAGTAACCGTCCGCATCAAGAGTTGCACGGTTGCCATCTTTATCAACGATGTATGGTTCTACCGTTTCGTCAATAACGGCACTAGAATTAAGCTCATACTTGTGTTCTCCACGTGCTGTAAAGGTTACAGTTGCAGTTTGCTTCGCCCCTTGAAGACCACTTGTTTCCTTGAATTCCCCTTTTGGTGGGTGCGTAATTTGAGTTCTGAAGTCTTCCACTTCCCCTGAGAAGGCCATACCAGTTGGGCTCTCAATCTCGGTAGCCTTCTTGGCAATACGAACACGAGCACCTAGTTCTTTAACGCTAGGGTCGATATAAGTCTTGCTATTTGCAAAGGTCAACTCAACGGTGCCGTCATTTGTGATTCTTGCAAGATTAGAGCGTTCATCTTCATCAAAGGTACCATTTTGGTTAAAGTCTATCCAACCGTAGATATAAGCTTCTGAAGCTCCATCTGTATGGGCTTCTATTGACAGCTTGTAGTTACCTGGGCGTGTACGATCCATCTTGATCATCTCATTGGTTGAACCTTTAAGCTCATCTGGAAGCAATTGGTCAATTCCTTCATCGGCCGTAGTTGCCTTATCATCACCGAACCAGTCAAGAACAGTATTCTCATCCATATCTGGGCTCACATTACCAATATATGGTTGATTTACTTTAGCACCAGTTATACCATCTACAGTTGCAATGGTATGCATAGCTTTTCCGTATGACTCAGGAGCGTCCCCTTCATCAATTGGGAAGAATCCTAGCATTGCTGACTGTTTACCACCTGAAGCGACATAAAGTCCAACTTCAGAGGCACCACGCGTCATAACGATTGGAACAGTATAATTACCTTCAGAAATGTTTGGTCCAAAGATACCGGTTCCTAGACCACCTGTAACTTGGTCAGGATTTCCAAAATACTTCCAAGCTACTGGTTTCTTTTCTGGTCCAACTTGAGTAGATCTACGAAGTTGGTTTAAGTTGGTATTATTAAATTTAGGATTAGGTCCAAAAAGATTTTCAGTATCTTGTGGTGAATATGTTACAGAAGTACTTGGTCTGGTAAACTTTTTCCATTCTCCAATATGCTGCCAACTTTCTCCATTGGTAGTAAACATAACTAATTCACCTGGGTTAGCAGACTCCCCATCAGCCATAACAATAGCTGGCTTAACTGTCTTACCACGGAAGGTTGCAGAGATTTCAAACTGAACTCCAATATTTCCACCATTCAAAGCTGAACTTATGGTAGTCTTCTTGGTTTTCGTATCAATATTCTCAAATCTGATTTCAGTCCAATTATTTTGGGCATCAGCGACGATTTTGGCCTCTTCACCATTGTTAAAAGCTTGCTTAGCAGCATTTGAAGTGACTCCACTTACATAACCATTTTTTGCATTTGGATCATAGGTTGCTTTTTCAGCTTCTGTAGCCCCTTGATTTTCCATCCGTTTCTTATAGATTTCAGTCGCTTGGAAAGGTTTCAAAGATTTGACTTTTACAGTAACTACATAACCAGGCATGATTTCCTTGGTATAGGTAGACCCAACTTGAAGAGCCAATTTTTCTTCTAAGTTCTCAGTTGGTTTAACTTCACTTTTAGGAACTAATACTGTAGTAGTTCCTGTCCAGTTAGCTACATCTCCAAAGTCCAACCATGAGATTTGGCTAGCCATTGATTTGGCATCAACATTTGTAGTAAAGCCTGGTTTTTCAACTTTTGGAGTTGAGGTTGCGTCTTCTACATCATCACCAATCAAGTTTGGATCATTGGCATCACCAAGGGCACGACGTGTACGACGGCGACCAGAAGTTTCTGCTGTTACAACAGGTTGCACTACAGCAGACGCTTCGGCACCACTTGAAAGAGCATTCGTTGTAGAAGCTTCTGCTTGAACGTCCACACCTTGTGCTTCAGATGCTGTTTCTGAAGCAGGTGTCTCAGATGATGCTGATGTAACAGAGGCTGTCGTTGAAACTCCCGTAGTATTGCCTACACTTGTAGAGCCAGCAACACTAGTGGTAGATGCTGCAGTAGTTGCTGACGTTGACGAAGCTGCTTGAGATGTTGTCTCACTAGAAGCTTGTGTTGTAGACGTTTCAGAAGTAGCTGCGCTAGCATTTGAAACGGTTTGAGACTGACTATTAGTCTCAGTACTAGATAAAATATTTGCGACTTCCGTCGAAGCTTGAGCAGCAACAGCATTCTGAGAAGATGTCTCATCACTCACTGTAGAAGTAGTGCTAGCTACATCTCCTGCTTGGACTTGGTTAGCTGTTTCATCGGCAGATACTTGACTAGCAGTACCAACCATAACCAGAGTTCCAAGAAGAACGGAGCAAACCCCTACATTCAGCTTACGAATCGAAAATCGACTTATACGATCATTAAATAAATCTTTACCCACTTTGGTAATCCTCCACACTTATACTATTAAGTATCTCACCCCTCAATGAGATTAAAAGTATTTAAAAATACTAATCGTTAAATATTTTAACAAAATTCCTAATATTTGTGAAAAGAAATGCTCTTATTTTCAAATTTTTTATAAGGTTCACTTAAAAATAATCATGTAAACAATAGAATGATTATAGATATCACTATTTTTATAAACGTTTCAATTAATATTTTATATTTATTTACTTTTAGAATTGTCAGTAAAAAGAAACTTATGATTTCATTTTTTTCAAAAATCGATTTTCAGAATTAATAATTCATTAGAACTTTTAAATTAGTAAGTCATTATTGAAATAAAAATGGTTGGTTATCAACTCAGTCCTTCTAAAAAATATAGCTTATAACCATCTTAACTATAGTTTAGAAGCCTATTTAACGACATTTTTTATCCTGTTGTTTTCAAGAAAAGCAAAATTTCTTTGAAAAGATAATTTCCCTCTTCGCTAAATACCTTCTAAGTCATATGACACTTAGAACTAAATCTGTTGAAAATACAAACCAAATCAGCCATCTTGCTTTAAACCATTCGGAATAAGTATGATATTCTTCACTTTTTCACTTGTTATTATTATCCAATTGATTTACCTACCTACGCAAAAAGCTCTATAATCTCTTCAATAGTTTAACCTACTAAATCGATTATAGAGCCAAAAAAAGAAGATCCTAAAGACCTTCTTTCAATTTAAGTTCTACTTAAATTATTTTACTGTGCGGATACGCATAGTGTTTGTACCACCTGTACCTACTGGAACACCAGCAACGATAACAATGTTATCACCAGATTCTACAAGACCTGATTCCAATGCAACTTTTTCAGCAACATCAAACATATCATCAGTTGAGCTTGGTTTTTCAGTAACTACTGGAATAACACCCCAGTTAAGCATCAATGATTTTTGAGTAATTTCATCGAATGTTACAGCCAAGATATCAGCTTCTGGACGGTATTTAGAAATCAAACGAGCAGTGTTACCTGATTCAGTAAGAGCAACAACAAGTTTGATATCCATTGAGTTAGTAGCATCTTTAACTGCAGACGCAACTACTTCAGTCTTAGTTGAACGGTCAAATGTTGATGAATCAAGACGACCATACTCTTTAAGAAGAGTTTGAGCGTTTTTATCAATTGTAGCCATTGTACGAACTGATTCAACTGGGTATTTACCATTTGCAGATTCACCAGAAAGCATTGTAGCATCTGTACCATCGATAACTGCGTTGAATACGTCAGATACTTCAGAACGAGTTGCACGTGGTTTTTCTGTCATTGTTTCAAGCATGTTAGTAGCTGTAACAACAACTTTACCAGCAGCGTTTACTTTTGTGATGATCATTTTTTGGTAAACTGGAACCATTTCGAATGGTACTTCGATACCCATGTCACCACGAGCAATCATAATACCGTCAGCAGCTTCGATGATTTCATCAATGTTATCGATACCTTGTTGGTTTTCGATTTTAGCCAACAATTGAACGTGACCATTACCAGTTTCTTCACAGATAGCACGAACTTCTTGTACATCTTTTGCAGTACGTACGAATGAGATAGCGATAAAGTTAAGACCTTGTTCAAGACCAAAACGGATATCAGCGTTATCACGTTCAGCAAGTGCTGGGAAAGGAATTTTAGTGTAAGGGATGTTTACACCTTTTTGTTTAGCGATGATACCATCATTTTCAACATCAACGATGAATTCACGTTTTTCAGCATCTTTGTCTACAACACGAAGACCAAGTTTACCATCATCGACAAGAACTTGTTTACCAACTTCTACATCGTCAAAAACGTCAAGTGCACCTGCAACGTTCAAAGCGATAACGTCGCGAGTTGATTTGATACCTTGTTTAGTAGCAACACGAATTTGTTCACCAGTTTTGTATGCATACTCTTTAGCATCACCTTCGAACAATTCAGTACGGATTTCAGGTCCTTTTGTATCAAGAAGGAAACCTACTTTTTGACCAGCAAGGTCTTCTGCCATACGAACGACATCCATACGTTCACCTTGTTCAGCGTGGTCACCATGTGAGAAGTTGAAACGGAAAACGTTGGCACCTTCCTTGATCAATTGAGCAATGTTTTTAGCAGATGCTTCACGGTCAAGTTTTTCACCCCAGTAACCATCTTCACCAAATTTTTTGCCGCCACGGATTTCAACCGCAGGACCAAGTGTTGCAACGATTTTTACACGTTTATTCATGATAAATAAAACTCCCTTATATTTTTTGTCGCATTAGCGACGGATTAACAATAATTTAAGTAACTGAGATTAGCTCAAGTTAGACAATGAACGGTTAAGGTCTGCAAAGTCAAGACGTGCTTTGTGAGGATTGTTGACGATAATTTTACCGTCTTCAGTAAGACTGAACAAAGCTCCTTCTTCTGCTGTACCAAGGATTGGGCTTTCAACAAGCTCTTCATTGTGGATACCAACAGCTACACCACCAATACCTTGTTTAAGGAGGTCAACCGCATGTGCCCCCATCCATGAAGCAAGAACACGGTCACGCGCAGTTGGTGAACCACCACGAACCACGTGTCCAATGTTTGTTGCACGAAGATCTGAAGTATCTCCAGCTTCTTTCATTTTAGCTGCAAATTCTTCAGCACCCATGACACCTTCAGCAACTACGATTACATGGTGAGTTTTAGCACCTGATTCGTAACCTTCTTTAACTTTACGTACAACTTCATTAATATCATACTCTTCTTCAGGTACGATAATTTGGTCTGCACCAGAAGCAATACCAGCCCAAAGAGCGATATCACCAGCGTTACGTCCCATAACTTCAACGACGAAAGTACGTCCGTGACTGAAAGCAGTGTCTTGAATCTTATCGATAGCTTCTGTTGCTGTTGCAACAGCAGTATCAAAACCAATTGTGTAGTCTGTACCAACGATATCGTTATCGATAGTTCCTGGAAGACCAACAGCTGGGAAACCATGTTCAGTCAAACGCATAGCACCATGGTAAGAACCATCTCCACCAATAACTACTACACCTTCGATTCCATGTTTTTTAAGTTGCTCAATACCTTTAAGTTGACCCTCAAGTTGGGCAAACTCAGGATAGCGAGCAGACTGAAGGAAAGTTCCACCACGGCTGAGGATGTTGTCTACGCCTTTTGCATCAAGTTGGAAGATATCTCCTTCAACCATACCAGCGTATCCACGGTTAATACCGAAGACTTCAATTCCTTCAGAAATTGCTTTGAGAACAACTGCACGAGCGGCAGCGTTCATACCAGGGGCATCTCCACCACTAGTCAAAACAGCAATACGTTTCATTATTCCTGATACTCCTTTTATATATTTAACATTTTCATTATAACACAAAGAATTCTAAATGGCTTTAAATTTGAAAAGATTTATTGTTTTTTTACCGTAAAACCGTTTTCAACACATAAGGTGCTAATTCCCGATTAAGTTCCTCGTTCTTAGTTACTCTGTATCTTTGACTAACGATAGTTTCCTTACTTCCTTGATAACGGATAATGACAGGAATGTGTCCAGGATGCTTAGCTAATATTTGAGAAACTTCTATGTCTTTATCATGATTCTCAAGTAAAATCCAAAAACGCTCCGTGCTAGCTTCCTCCATGTTTGACAAGATTAACTGAATGCGTCCATCACGCTCCTGGGTCCGTCCATCAAGATAAAAGAGACCACCTTCACTTAATTTATCCTTATGATAGAAATAAGTTTCTGGAAATAGGGTAACATCAAGTTTATTGATCCCATCAGTGACGTTCAGAAAGGCCATCTGATCACCTTTTTTAGTTCTGATAATTCGAACGGATTCTATCTGAACCAAAACCGTTGCCTTAGTATTAACAGCCAAATCAGAAATGGCTTGATAGGGACGAGAGGCCATTTTTTGAGCCAAGTGTAAAGGATGGGGGCTAAGCCCAACTCCTAGTAACTCCTGTTCTAAATTATAACGATCCTTCTGGCTATAGTCTTCATAATCAACCCAAGAGTAAGATGACTCTGCAAACAAACTTCCTAACTCATTGACAAAAGTAAAGAGGTTGCTTAAATTACCAATGATTTTCTGACGATTTGGTTCAAAAATATCAAACAAACCAATCTGGATAAGAGGTGTCAGACTATCGACTTTCTGATATTTGCTAGGAATACGTGTCAAAAAGTCTTCTATAGAAATGTATTTACCATTTTGTTTGCGATCCTCAATAATCCAAAGGGCAAAATCTCTTGGCAAGCCTTTGATAGTCTTAAGACCTAATATAATCTTTCCATCTGAAATCTTGTCCAGATAGGGAATTCTATTAATATCAAGTCTGGCTAGAGAAAAGCCATTTTCAATTGCATCCTTAATGTAATCACTAGACGAATAGTTTAACATGATGTCATAGAAAATCTGAGGGTAATGCGTTTTGAAATAGGCTAATTGAAAGGCTAGTGCTGAATAAGCATAGGCATGACTTCTATTAAAGCCATAACCTGCAAACTTAGCCATCATACTAAAGAGTCGTTCAGCAATCTGTGGGTTACGTCCCAACCGACGACTTCCCTTCATGAACTCTTCGGACATCTTGGACATTTCATTGGCATCTTTTTTCGACATTGCCCGACGAAGCAAATCGGCTTTTCCGAGTGTAAAGCCTGCAAATACTTGGGCAATCTGCATAACCTGCTCCTGATAAAGCATGATGCCATACGTAGGCTCAAGAATTGGTGCAACTACTGGATCAATCAAATCTACTTTTTCCTTACCATACTTACGAGCGATGAAATTATCTGTATAATCGCTAGCTCCAGGTCGGTTAAGAGAGGTTGTCGCTACCACTTCTTCGAACTTAGCGGGTTTAATCCGTTTAAGAAGGTTAATAGCACCCGCCTGCTCAAACTGAAATATTCCTTTAGTTTTCCCCTTGGCAAAAAGAGCTAGGGTCTGTGGATCTTCCAAATCAATTGATTTGATATCTATAGCGACTCCCTGCTCTTCTTCAAGTTTCTCCTTCATTTTTTGAACAAAGGTCAAATTACGGAGACCCAAGAAATCCATCTTAAGCAAGCCGTTGGCTTCGACTGCGGAGGCATCGTACTGAGTAACCATCATATCCTCACCAGCTTTTAGAGGAATATGGTTGGTTAGGTCATCGTCACTCATCACTATACCAGCAGCATGGATTGAGGTCTGTCTTGGCTGGCCTTCAATAGCCTTAGCAATCTCAAAAGCCCTCTGAAATTCTTGTCTTTGATTAATCAACTGTCTAAATGACATATTCTTCTCATAGACAGAGATCAAGGTGTCACGAAAAGAAATCTTTTTACTAAGTTGTGACAGTTCAAATTCCTTGGCTCCGAAACGTTTAAAAACATCTCGGATAGCCTGTTTGGCCCCAAAAGTTGAAAAAGTAACAATCTGAGCAGAGTGCTTACTACCATAACGGTCCCTAACATAATGAAGAAACTCGCTTCGATAGATATCAGGCAAGTCGATATCTATATCAGGCATGCTATAACGTTCTTCATTTAGAAAACGCTCAAAAAGCAAGTCATTTTTAACGGGATCAATTCCAGTAATATCAAGGACATAGGCCACCAAGCTTCCTGCAGCAGACCCACGTCCCATTCCCATATAATAACCACGGCTACGCCCAAAGCGTAATAAGTCCCAGACAATCAAGAAATAATCATCAAATCCCATCTGATGAATGATAGACAATTCTTTGTCTAAACGTTCCTGATAAACTGCTTCGCTTAACTTTTTTGTTTCTAATCCAGATTGGGCTAATTGACGTAATTGGTCAACTGCTGGCATATCACGATTAAAACGGGGAAGCTTCAAATCCGTATCAAATTGATAAGTAATGTCTGAAACAAGTTGCTCCAAATTGTTCAAAGCCTCTGGAATATCACTATATGCACTTTCCATTTCTTGAGGCGAGAAAAGAAGCTGATTCATAGGACAAATAGAGGCCTCTGACAAGGAAACGTTTTGTGAGATGGCGTGTAACATCTGAATCGTCGAGCGATCTACATTCTCAAAATAACGCACTGTATGTAAAGGAATTACAGGATAATCAAACTCTTTACCAGCATCTTCTGGCCTTACCCCAATAAAAACCTCTGAACCAAGAGTCATCCCTGGCTCCCAGTCTTCACTCGGAAGGATGAGGGCAATAGCATTCAGATAGTCCGAAAAAGCTGTAAACTCGCGTTGCCCTGAGGAGAGCTCTGTTGCCAACTTCATCAAATTTTTATAGCCCTGATTATTTTTTGCTAATAGACGAAAAGGAATTTTTCTTCCCTCGTAAAATAGATTAGCTTCCATACCAATCAAAGGACGTAAACCCTTGCTACTTGCAAACTGAGCAAAATGATAAGCAGCATAGAGATTGTCACGATCCATCAAACCAAGGGCTTGATAGCCAAGCTCTTTGGCACGCTTAATGTAGGTGGTCAAATCTACAACACTATCCATGAAACTATAGACAGATTTTGTATCCAATTGTGCAAACATGAAGGCCTCCTTTCTATCCTTCTATTATAGCATACGCTCCTTGTAAAAACGCCTCTACCATGTTAACTGTTTCAAACAAAAAGAATGAGATAGAACAACACCTTAAACATTGTCCTTATCCCATTCTTTTAAGTCCTCATTATTATTTTACAAACACATCATTGTTTCTTATTGCCAATATGATGGGCGTTGTTTTTCATAGGCAGCAATCAAATCTTCATATTGAAGAGTGATTCCAATATCGTCAAGCCCTTCAACCAATTTACGTTTCCACTCATGATCAATATCAAATGGAAACTCTCCTGCTGAAGATTTAATCACTTGATTTGGAAGGTCAATCGTAATTTCCTCACCTGCAGGAAGAGCAGCCAATTTTTGACGGACTTCCAAGGGTTGAACGATTGGCAACATACCATTCTTCAATTCATTGTTATAGTGAATATCTGAAAATGATCCAGCAATAACACAACGGAAACCGTAGTCTTCCAATGCCCATGCAGCGTGTTCACGAGATGACCCCGAACCAAAGTTATCACCAGTAACCAAAATGGTCGCATCGCGATACTCAGGTTTATTGAAGACGAAATCAGGATTTTCATCGTAATCATCATTAAGGTAACGCCATTCAAACATCAAATTCTTACCGAAACCTTTTTTATCAACAGCTTTCAAGAATTGTTTGGGAATGAGTTGGTCCGTATCGATATTATCATTCATCAAAGGTACTGATTTCCCTGTATAGACAGTAAATTTTTCCATTATCTTCTCCCTTATGCTTGAACTTCTGGCATATCGCGGACATCTACAAATTTACCAGCGATTGCTGCAGCTGCTGCCATTGCTGGACTACAAAGGTGAGTACGAGCACCATATCCTTGACGTCCCTCGAAGTTACGGTTACTTGTAGATGCACAGTGCACACCTTCTGGAACATGGTCTGGGTTCATACCAAGACACATTGAACAACCTGGATCACGCCATTCAAATCCTGCATCCATGAAAATTTTATCCAAACCAAGACGTTCAGCTTCTTTCTTAACTGGACGCGAACCTGGAACAACAATAGCTGTCAATGTCGATGAGATATGTTTTCCTTTAACGAATTTAGCGGCTAACTCAAGGTCGCTAAGACGTGCGTTAGTACAAGAACCAATGAAGACATAGCCAAGATCAATATCTTTAGCATATTCACCAGGCTTAACGTCCATATACTCGTAGGCACGTTCATCATTAAAGTCCTTGATTTCTGGGAATGGTTGATCAAACTCAACACCCATTTCAGGGTTAGTTCCCCATGTAACCATAGGTGCCAATTCTGAAACATCAATAGTAATCACTTTATCATATTCAGCATCTGGATCTGAAACCAAAGTTTTCCAGTCGGCTACTGCTTCTTCGAATTTCTCACCCTTAGGTGCGCATGGACGCCCCTCAACATAATCATAAGTTTTTTGGTCTGGATTCATAAGACCCATCTTAGCACCAAATTCAATAGACATGTTACAGATGGTCATGCGTTCATCCATTGAAAGAGCATCGATAGCTTCACCACAATATTCAACTGCGTATCCTACACCAGCATCAACGCCATAGCGTGCAATGAGTGCAAGAATAAAGTCTTTTGAATAAACACCTGGCTGTGGTTTACCAACAAATTCAACCTTCATTTTCTTCGGTTTCACTTGCCACAAACATTGTGTCGCAAAGACATGTTCTACCTCAGATGTACCAATACCAAAGGCAATAGCACCAAAGGCACCATGAGTAGCCGTATGACTATCTCCACAAACGACAAATTTTCCTGGTTGACTACGACCTGTTTCAGGACCAACCATGTGGACAATCCCCTGACGAGCAGTACCGTGGGTAGCCGCATCAATACCAAATTCCTCAACGTTTTTCGCCAAAGTATCAATTTGGTTTTTAGAAATAAGGTCACGAATGTTAAAAATATCAACCGTAGGGACGTTGTGGTCTGTCGTACCAAAAGTTAAATCTGGGCGACGAACTTTACGTCCAGCATCACGAAGTCCTTGAAAGGCCTGTGGACTTGTAACCTCGTGAATATAATGCTGATCCACATACATTAATTGTGGTTCGCCCTCGTTTCCAGTAACGACGTGGCGTTCCCAAAGTTTATCAAAAATTGATTTTCCGCTCATAAAATACTCCAATTATAATCTAAGGATTAGCTAATCCGAAAGTCTTGTTAGAATAAGGTATAAAAGAAAGACATCTATAACAATTCCTATAAGCCAGCAAAGCTTAAAGTACCATTTGTTAATTTTATGTCTAAAAAGTCTCCCACCTAGAAAGGCACCAATACCACCAAAGATCAGTGTCTGTAATAATAATGCCTTCTCAGAAATCCGTCTCTTATGTCGGATAGCCTTATGTTTATCAAGGCCATAAACGGATAAGACGACTAGATTCCACACCAACAAAACACTTAGTAACACTAATTTCAGTGTCATGAGTTTAGAGATTGCCAATAATAGCTGCTGTCATTTCAGCAGTCGAAGCCTGACCACCCAAATCACGTGTCAAGATGCCTTGATTCAAGGTCTTATCAACAGCATTTTCAATCAATTCTGCCCCTTCAGTTTCATTGAAACTTTCACGTAACATCATAGCTACTGACAAAATCATTGAAATTGGATTGGCAATACCTTGACCAGCGATATCTGGTGCTGAACCATGGATTGGTTCATAAAGACTTGGACCATTTTCAGAGTGACTGGCAGATGGCATAACACCTAAAGTTCCTGGAAGGACACTTGATTCATCAGACAAGATATCACCAAAAAGGTTTTCTGTCACAACCACATCAAAACGAGCTGGGTTGGTAATCATAATCATTGCGGCACTATCAACGAGCTGATGTTCAAGGGTGACATCTGGAAACTCCAAAGAAACTTCATCAGCAACCTTACGCCACAATTTAGAAGTTGCCAAAACATTTTGTTTATCAATGCTAGTGACCTTTTTGCCACGACCTTGAGCAATCTTGAAGGCACGACGCATGATACGACGAATCTCATCTGCTGAATAATCATTGATATCGCGAGCCTTATCTTCTTCCAAAATGTGCTCACCAAAATAAATACCACCTGTGAGCTCACGAACAACGACGAAGTCTACGCCCTCAATACGCTCAGGTTTAAGAGGTGACAAGTGTTTCAAAGCATCAAAGATGCGGACAGGACGGATATTAGCAAAGAGATTCAACTCCTTACGAATGGCCAAAAGTCCTTGTTCAGGACGAACTGGCGCATTGTCATATTTAGGTCCACCAATTGCAGCCAAGAGGATAGCATCTGCTGATTTAGCAGCATCCAAAGTTGACTTAGGAAGTGGATGACCCTCGGCATCAATGCCAGCACCACCAAATGGTTTAGCATCGATGTCGTAATCAAATCCAATTTTTGAAGCTACTTTTTCAAGAACTTCAAGACCTGCTGCCATAATCTCAGGTCCAATTCCATCACCTGAAAGTGTTACAATTTTCTTTGTCATGTTTAACTCCTCTTCGGCTTATGGAAGGTCACGATAAGAAACCTTACGTGCCATCTCACCAGCATTTTCTTTTTGAACCAATGTATTAGCATTGATATAGGCAATTGCTGATGCTTTCAAGACATCAAAGTCCAAACCAGATGCATTGAAAATAGTATCTGTATCTACATTTTCTACAGTTACAAGTACACGCGCTTGCGCATCAATACCATCAGTTACTGCGTCAATATTATAAGAAGTCAAGCGAACTGTTTGGTTGAAGAATTTGTCAATAGCATTGAAGATAGCTTCAACTGACCCTTGGCCATTTGCCAAAAATTCAACAGATTCACCATCTTCATTAGCCAAGCTTACTGTAGCAGTGATTGTTTCATCAACATTAGTAGTCAAACGAAGATCTTCGAAGTGGAAACCTTCTGGATTATCTACACTTGTACCAGCAACAAGTGCACGAATATCTGCATCAGTAATATCATGTTTTTTCCCAGCCAAGACTTTAAATTTGGCAAAGAGTGGTTTGATATCTTCTTCCACAAAGTCAAGCTCAAGTTCTTTCAATTTTTCAACAAAGGCATGACGTCCTGACAATTTACCAAGAGGAAGACTGTTACTCTTCACACCTACCAATTCTGGTGTGAAAATTTCATAAGTTTGTGGGTTCTTAAGAACACCATCTTGGTGGATACCTGATTCATGAGAGAAGGCATTTCCACCAACAACAGCTTTATTTTTAGGAACAGGAATTCCAGAGAAGCGAGAAACAAGCTCTGAAGTATTCATTGTTTCATTAAGAACAATATCACTTGTTGCTTGGAAAAAGTCTTCACGAATTTTCAAGGCAACAGCTACTTCTTCAAGAGCAACATTACCCGCACGTTCACCGATACCATTAACAGTTCCCTGTACACGTCCAGCACCGTGTTTAATTGCTGTCAAAGTATTTGCAGTTGCCATACCGAGGTCATCGTGACAGTGAACACCAAAAACAACTTTATGGTCTGATTTAATATTTTCAGTCAAATGATCAAAAATACGTGCAAACTCTTCTGGAGTCGTAAATCCTACTGTATCTGGAATATTAATATATGATGCACCAGCATCAACCGCTGTTTGAACAACTTCAGTCAAGAAATCAAGCTCAGTACGAGTAGCATCCTCTGGTGAAAACTCAACAACATCGAAACGTTCACGCGCATAAGTCACATGCTCTTTTACAGCTTCAAGAATTTCTTCTTTTGATTTCTTCAATTTAAACTCACGGTGAATCGGACTTGTTGCGATAAAGACATGAATTTGTGGATACTTGGCATCTTTCAAAGCCTCATAACAAGCATCAATATCAGATTTTACTGAGCGAGCCAAGCCGGTAACAGAAGTTGTTGTCATAGCTTCTGCAATTTGTTTTACTGCCTCAAATGAATCTGGGCTAGCTGCAGGAAAACCTGCTTCAATTACAGAAATTCCCCATTTTTCAAGTTGCTTAGCAATAGCAACTTTTTCTTTGATTGAGAAGTTAACTCCAGGTGTTTGTTCCCCATCACGAAGACTTGTATCAAAAAATTCAACTTTACGCATAGACAATCCTCTTTCTAAAAGTAAAAACGATAGTAGTAAAAAAACATCTCACTCGGAAACCCAAGCGAGATGTTTTTCCCTCCCGCTTGGTAAGCCAAACAGGACTAATGCTTTTGCACTAGCCCTCATTACGCAATAGCAAAACAGTTGTAGTTGCGAATGTCATTTGACTCATTTCCTTTCGATGTATCTTGGTTAATATGATACATCTTTCCAAGTTGAAAGTCAAGGAAAAATTACTGAATTGACTGACTTTTCTGACCACTATTTACATTTATTTTCAAGAAAACAAAAAAGCTGACCAAAGTCAACTTTTTATTTGTTAATGATAACTACCTATCTCAGCTTATTTTCCAAGGTAGTATTCAGAAACAACGTTCAATTTTTCGTCAAATTCGAATACCAATGGTGGGAAGTTTGGAATTTCAACATCCATGATTTCGTCATCTGACAATTGTTTGATGTGTTTTACAAGGGCACGGATTGAGTTACCGTGTGCACCTACGAATACGTTTTTACCATCTTTAAGAGCTGGAGCGATTTTATCTTCCCAGAATGGAAGGGCACGTTCCAAAGTAACTTTCAAGTTTTCAGCATCTGGAATTACTGAGTCATCAAGTGAAGCGTAACGACAATCAGTGTGTGCTGAGTGCTCATCATCACGATCCATAAATCAAATTTCATTTCAGATTATAGATTAATTTACTGTCTAACCCCAGAAAGCATCTTCTACTGCTTGATCTGATGAAAAGAGCCAAACTTCCTTGATCTTTCCTTCATCCATGCGAAAAAGATCAATACCATTCATGTTGAGTTCCTCGCCGTCTGGGCGAGTTCCGACAAAGGTCACATTAGCTGCTACAAGGTCAATATTTTCAGACACCCAGTTAGTCAATACTTTGAAGGTACCGTTTGTTTTTTCTGAAAATTGAGCCAAGTGTGCTCCAAGTGCTTCTTTTCCAACAACAGTACCGGAATTACTATGCTGACCTGGCTGGTGCCAGATGATATCATCTGCCATAGTCTCAAAAACAGCTGGAAAATCACCTGTTATAAGACCATTGTTATATGCATTGAAAATTTCTAAATTTACTGACATGAGTTACTCCTCGTTTCTTTTATTTATGATATAATATTATCACTTACTAACAAAAAGACAAGTAGGCACTTTATTGTTATCTAGTATCAAATACGATACTATTATTGTCAAATAAGAGAATAATTTTAAAAAATTTGGAGGAATTATGGTAACCGAAGTCAGTGAATACGGAATTTGTCCTTTTGCCACGACGCAGCGTGTACTAACAGGCAAATGGGCTCTAGTCATCATCTATCAACTCAGTACGGGGACTAAGCGTTTTAACGAACTACAACGTCTAATTCCTGGCATTACCCAAACCATTCTAACACGACACCTCAGACAGCTCGAGAAGGATAAAATCGTGGAGCGTAAAGTCTATGCTGAAGTTCCCCCACGGGTCGAATACAGTCTAACTGAAATGGGTAGAAAATTTCAAGGTGTCCTAGATGCCATTGAAAGTTGGGGACTGGAGTATATCGAAACTCTAGACTAATTATCTCCTTGGTTCATCTCACCTTACAAAGTGAGACGAACCGAGAGTCACTTCTCAAAAAAAGGCGGAATAAATCCCGCCTTTTATCTTTTATAATTATTTTCCGAGGTAGTATTCAGAAACAACGTTCAATTTTTCGTCAAATTCGAATACCAATGGTGGGAAGTTTGGAATTTCAACATCCATGATTTCGTCATCTGACAATTGTTTGATGTGTTTTACAAGGGCACGGATTGAGTTACCGTGTGCACCTACGAATACGTTTTTACCATCTTTAAGAGCTGGAGCGATTTTATCTTCCCAGAATGGAAGGGCACGTTCCAAAGTCACTTTCAAGTTTTCAGCATCTGGAATTACTGAGTCATCAAGTGAAGCGTAACGACGGTCAGTGTGTGCTGAGTGCTCATCATCACGATCCATTGCTGGAGGCAATACATCGTATGAACGACGCCAGATGTGAACTTGCTCATCACCAAATTGCTCAGCAGCTTCTGCTTTGTTTTTACCAGTCAAACCACCGTAGTGACGTTCGTTCAAGCGCCATGATTTTTCAACTGGAACCCAAAGTTGGTCAGATGCTTCAAGAGCCAAGTTAGTTGTTTTGATCGCACGTTTCAATACTGAAGTGTATGCTTGGTCAAATTCGATACCAGCTTCTTTAATCAATTTACCAGCGTCGATAGCTTGTTGAGTACCTTTTTCAGAAAGATCTACGTCAGCCCAACCTGTGAAAAGGTTAGCTTTGTTCCATTCAGACTCACCGTGGCGAGCGAAAACCAATTTTACCATTAGTTATGTCTCCTTTTTATTTTGGGTTAAACCCATTTACTGTATCTATTCTACCCAAAAAACCTTGAAAAAGCTAGCAAAATCCAAAAAATTCTGTAAAATTCTATTGCTTCTTGTCTTGGCAAAAAGAGACGATATCAGAATTTCGTTTTAGAGGCTCTAGCCCGTCCAATATTTCCTTGTTTTAGGCCCCTTTTCATGCTAAAATGAGATGAAATAGTAACATTTTACTTTGTGATCTTTAAGGAGGATCTTATGGTTTCTACTGCTACAAAAGTTGGTCAGTTTACGTTTGATAACTGTCTTATGAATGCCGCTGGTGTTCATTGCATGACTAAGGAAGAATTGGCAGAGGTTGATGCTTCAGCTGCAGGTTCATTTGTCACAAAAACAGGAACACTTGAAGCCCGTCCCGGTAATCCTGAACCACGTTATGTGAATGTACCTCTTGGGTCAATCAACTCAATGGGATTGCCAAATAACGGTTTCGAATACTACCTTGACTATGTCATTGAATTACAAAAGCAACCCAATACAAAAAATCATTTTCTTTCTCTCGTTGGTCTTTCACCTGAGGAAACACACACCATTCTTAAAAAAGTTCAAGAAAGTGACTATGAAGGGCTGGTTGAACTCAACCTTTCATGTCCTAACGTTCCGGGTAAACCTCAAATCGCTTACGATTTTGAAACAACAACCGAGATCCTAACTGAAGTCTTTTCTTACTTTACGAAACCTCTTGGTGTGAAATTACCACCATACTTTGATATTGTCCACTTTGACCAAGCTGCTGCCGTTTTCAACCAATTCCCACTTGTCTTTGTTAACTGTGTGAACTCAATTGGTAATGGCCTTTACATTGAAGATGAGTCTGTTGTCATCAAACCTAAGAATGGTTTTGGTGGTATAGGTGGTGACTACATCAAACCTACTGCCTTGGCAAACGTTCATGCTTTCTACCAACGTTTGAAACCTGAAATCCAAATTATTGGTACTGGTGGTGTAAAATCTGGTCGTGATGCTTTTGAACACATCCTTTGTGGCGCAAGTATGGTACAAGTTGGTACTGCCCTTCAAAAAGAAGGTGTCGCTATTTTTGACCGTATTACTAAAGAACTTAAAGAAATCATGGAAGAAAAAGGTTACGAAACTCTTGAAGACTTCCGAGGAAAACTTCACTACATCGACTAGTCTATAAAAAAAGTTTGGAAAATCTTCCAAACTTTTTTTGTTATTTGATGAAGATTCTCTTATTAGACAAGACCATCATCATCGCGTTCATCCCAATCTTCAAAAGGGTCCTTGCCCTCTTTTTCAGCTTGAAGACGTTTCTGACGCGCTTCTTCAATTTGTTCTTCACTTGGCTTCATCAGTTTGCTAATAGCAACAATACCTGATAGTTTAATAACAGTAAAAACCAAAAGAAAAATCACTACCACTGTTATGGTTTTCATAGATTTCCTTAACTTATTTCGTATAAATCAAAACCCCTAAAATCTTAGGGGTTTTTACATTATTTAACTGCGTCTTTAAGAGCTTTACCAGCTTTAAATGCAGGAACTTTAGAAGCTGCGATTGAGATAGCTTCACCAGTTTGTGGGTTACGACCTTGACGAGCAGCGCGTTCGCGTACTTCAAAGTTACCGAAACCGATCAATTGTACTTTTTCACCTGCAGCAAGAAATTCTTCGATAGAAGCGAAAACTGCATCTACAGCTGCTGCTGAATCTTTTTTAGTAAGCTCAGTTGCTTCTGCAACTTTAGCGATCAAATCTTGTTTGTTAGCCATTGTAACAATCCTCCAATTTATTTCTAAGCGAATAGTTTTTTTAGCGCTTGAACAAGTATTATCTTATCCTAAAAGACCTATGAGGTCAAGTAATAAACGCTAATTTAATCGCTTTTTTGCAAAAAGTAAAGGCTTTTTAATTTATTGTCTTATAGATGTCAAATTCGATACGGTCATTAACCAAATCAAGGCTTTGAGCACGTGCTGTAATCCCCTTCTCATTCTTCATAGACTGAATATTTAGGGTAACCTTTCCCTTCTTACTATCGATGACGATGTAATCAGGAAGGTTAGTTGAACGTTTAATCATCTTAAGGGCATCCGAAACAGGCAGTTTCAAGGTTCCAGCCGAAAGCTCAGAAACATGAAGTACAATTGCTCCTGATTCACTAACAACCGGCGTAAAGTAGACATAAAGAGGGACAGGGTGACCTAAAACCTTATAACTACTTTCGAAAACAATTTTAGAATTGGTAACCTTGACCTTGAAACGCATCTTATCGGTCGAATAATCTTGGGCAAAGCCCGTAAGAGCAGCGTCAAGCTCCTCCCTTGTCATACTATACTTACCAATTTTAGTTGCTCCCTTAGGTAGGGGTACAGAACTCGTCGTCTCCACTGGAGTCATGATTCTATAGGCCACAACACTTACTAAGGCTAGATTAAAGGCCAAGAGTCCTAAAAATAACCACTTCCATATCTTACTCACCTGACCACTCCTTCTTTGTTTGGTTAATACGCTTCAAAATGGCATCTGACATAATTTGATAACCTGTATTATTTGGATGAAAATGATCATCCTCAAAAAGAGCATCATTCAGGCTATCTTGAGAAGAGTTACTAGATTGAGACGAATCGCCAGAGCTTGTAACACCGCCCTTACCGTCAATTCCCTTATAAAGCAAATCATTTACAGGAACAAAATAGACATTATCGTACTTCTTGCACACTTCTTCAGTAGATTGGTTCCAATTATCTACAATGGTTTGCATTTCTGTCATCTCTGGAAAATTAAGATAAAAAGGATTGTAAATACCAACAATATAAATTGGCAATGTTTTATTATCCTTACGAGCTAGCTCAATAATCTGTCCTAATCTCTTTTGATAGGCCTGAGCAGGCTTAGTGAAGGTGTCTACATTAAGATTAGTGATATTGTCCTTAATGACATGGATCACATCATTACCTCCAACTGTAAGAGTCATCACTTTAGCCTTTTTGAGATCTCTTTGAATATCCTTCTTTTCTTGCATTCTCTTGAGAATTTGATTGCTCGTATTTCCTGCGATACCATAGTTGCGAGAAGTCACTTGCCAGTCAAAATCTGACTCTAAGGCCTGAGACAAAACAGGAACGAAGCCCCCTTGATTACTACTATCACCTACACCTTGCGTAAGGGAATCACCGATAGCAACATAGGTGACCTTTTCATTTTTGATAGATTTAATCTTTTCTGCAATTTTTGATGACTGATTCGTACTAGGAACGATAAAAATGAAGAGGCCGACAAATAAGAGAAAAAGCAAGAAGAAGCCTACGAGGCTTCTAACTAATTCTGATTCTTTCCACTTATTCATAACGAACCATTACGGCAAAGGCGCCTTCACCAGTGTGCGTTTGAATGATGGAACCAGTCTCAAGGATTGAAATTGGAGCGCCCAAAACCTCAAGTTTTTCAGCCATTTCATGTGCAAAATCAGGTGTCCCTGCATAAGAAATACCAATTTCTGCCACTTTGCGGTCCTTATCCTTGATACCATTAATATAAGAATCTAACCATTTCGTGAACGTCTTAGCACCACGACCCTTAGCAATGGTATTCAACTGATAGTCTTTCAACTCCATAATGACACGGATATTGAGCAATGAAGATAGTAGACCTGTTACACGTCCAATACGGCCGCCTTTGACAAGATTCTCAAGGGTAGACACACCGATATGAAGTTCAGATTTACTTTTCACTTCTTCCACACGTGCTACAATCTCATCAAGACTAGCTCCTGCTTCGGCTAGTTTAGCTGCTTCAACAACCTGAAACTTTAGACACTGATCTGTAAAGCCTGAATCGATGACGGTTACATCTGCTCCTGAAAGGCTAGCGCCTTGACGTGAGGCTTCACATGTCCCAGAGAGAGTGTGCATGATGTGGATAGCCACAATCTGTTCTGCACCTTCTTTGACAAGCTTTTCATATGTCTCTGCAAATAAACCTACTGGTGGTTGGCTTGTCTTTGGTAACTCTTTACTATGCTTCATCATATCCAAGAAACGACCTTCTTCTCGAAGATCACTATCTGAATAGATAACACCGTCCACCATAACCGACAATGGAACAACAGTGATATTATATTTTTCAACCAATTCTGGTTCAATCGTAATTGACGAATCGGTTACAATTCTGATTTTACTCATATTTTTCTCGCTTAACACAAATTTTTATTCTATTATAGCATGACTGGAAAACTTTTCCCAAGTCTTTTTCTAAAGAGAGTCATCTACCTTTAACAAGGCTCTTGCTTGGCTCAAGGCAGCCTCCGTCACATTATCACCTGCTAACATCTTAGCGATTTCTTGCACCCTTTCCTCAGGTGTCAAGAGACGCACACGAGAGACAGTTGTCTCATTATCACTTTCCTTAGAGATAAAGAACTGATAATCAGCAATTGCAATAACTTGCGGAAGGTGACTGATGGCCAAAACCTGACCATGACTCCCAATCTTATGAATTTTCTGAGCGATGGCTTGGGCAACACGACCTGAAACGCCAGTATCAACCTCATCAAAGACGATACTTGTTTTGTCTTCTTTGCGGGCAAAGGCTGACTTAATCGCTAACATGAGTCGAGATAATTCTCCTCCTGAAGCAACCTTAACAAGCGGTTTAAAGCCTTCACCTGGATTGGTTGAGATGTAAAACTCAACCTGCTCATTGCCATCACGGTTAAATTTCCCTTTAGTAAAGGTAACTTTAAAATCAGCCTTATCCATGTAAAGGTCGCATAACTCGTTCTTAATCTCAGCTTCAAGGGCTGTAGCAATTTGATGGCGTGCCGTTTGTAGGGTCTCTGCAGATGCAAGCAGGTCTTTTTCAAGTTGCTTAAGCTCTTGTTCCATGGCATCTGACGAGCTGGAATTGCCAGTCAAAAGATTGTACTCTTTACTTGAATTTTCCAGATAATCTAGGACGTCATCAACAGTTCCACCATATTTACGAGTAATTGCATTAATCGTATCTAAGCGGTGTTCAATCTCTTGCAAACGTCCAGCATCAAAGTCCAGATTATCCAAAAAATCACCTAGTTGCTTAGTGACATCTTCCAAAACATAATAGGCTTCTGATAGATTTCCAGAGAGTTCTTTGTAATCAGAGTCATACTCTTCAAGAGACTGGAGGTCATTCATGGCAGAACGAACATTTGAAAGGCTTGAAAAATCTTCATTATCCAGCATGACATAGGCATTTGTTAAGGTATCAGCAATCTGCTTATGGTTAAGAAGCTTGTCTCGCTCCTTCATCAATGCCAAATCTTCTCCTGATTTTAGAGAGACTGCTTCAATTTCTGCAATCTGAAATGCTAACATTTCAATTCGAGCCTTATGCTCCTGCTCATTTTTCTGCTTTTCAAGAACAGCTTTTCTTAACTCACGATAGCGGTCAAAATACTCCTGGTACTCTTTCTTAGTTTGGAAAAATTCCTTGTCACCAAAGGCATCAAGCATGGTAATATGCAGAGCAGGTTTCATAAGTTCTTCCTGGTCATGCTGTCCATGGATATCTACCAAGAAGTGCCCAACAGCTTTAAGCGTCGTTAAATTGACCATCTGTCCATTGATGCGACTAACACTTCTACCATTTTGGAAGATTTCACGACGGATAATCAATTCATCCTCAACAGGAATCCCATTATCTTCTAGAATACTAACCAAAGCAGGATTTTGTTCGATTGAAAAGAAGCCCTGAATTTCAGCCTTAGGTGCTGAATGACGGACAACTTCACTAGAGGCACGTGCACCTAACATAAGGTTCATGGCATCAATGATAATGGACTTTCCTGCACCTGTTTCACCAGTAAGGACGGTCATACCATTCTCAAAGTTTAGAGAAATCTCTTCAATAATTGCGAAATTCTTTATCGTAATTTCGAGAAGCATAGGCCCTCCTATTCTTCAACCCACTTAATGATTTGCCCCTGTAGTTCGATAGCTGCTAACTCTGACTGAGCCACTAAAAAGAGGGTATCATCATCAGCAATAACACTAAAAATCAAATGCTTGTACTCATCTAAAAGAATCTTCTTGATGAGGCGACTTGTCCCAGGTTGAACAACGATATTCATAAAGGCATGTTGACGATCAACGCGCAACAAGCGACGAGTCGCAACAGAGGTTCCACCTACTCGTCTAGGAGCAGTTGAGAGCCCATAGATGTAAGAACCATCTTCAGTTGGTACTTTGGTAATACCAATTTCATTGATATCACGCGATACAGTCGCTTGAGTAGCCTTTAATCCCTCATTTTGGAGTAATTTTACCAATTCTCCTTGAGTCGTAATTTTATTTTCTTGGACAATCTTTCGGATTAACTCCAAACGATCATTCTTCTTCATTCTTTTTAAACTCCTTGTGTGCTTGTGCTACAACTTCCTTAATAGAGGTTTGAGCATCATTTTGAGGAGAATTTGTCTTCTCCAAGTGTGCGAGAAACTCAATGTTACCATGACCACCTTGGATAGGTGAAAAGTCCAGCCCCTTAACTGAAAAGCCATAGTCAATCGCAAAAGCAGTCACTGTTTCTAACACTTTTTCATGGACACTGCTCTCACGGACAATCCCGTTTTTCCCAATTTGTTCACGGCCAGCCTCAAATTGTGGTTTCACAAGAGCAACAACTTGCCCCCCATCAACCAATATCTTAGCCAAAGCCGGTAGAATCAGATTAAGAGAGATGAAGCTGACATCGATTGATGCAAAAGACGGTAGTCCTTCTGTGAAATCGACAGGTTCAGCATAACGGAAATTATATTGCTCCATGGAACGAACACGCTCATCTTGGCGCAATTTCCAAACCAACTGATTAGTGCCGACATCCACAGCATAAACCAGTTTAGCCCCATTTTGAAGCATAACATCGGTAAACCCACCTGTTGAAGCTCCGATATCGATGGTCGTCATGCCTTTAACTGACAGATTGAATACTTCCAAAGCTTTTTCAAGTTTGAGTCCTCCACGGCTCACATACTTGAGTTTTTCTCCTTTAAGCTTCAACTCTGTACCGTCGTCGATTTTTTCACCGGGTTTATCGTAACGTTCACCATTGATAACATTAACAACTAAACCAGCCATAACGCCACGTTTAGCTTGTTCTCGTGTTTCAAAAAGGCCTTGTTTATAAGCCAAAACGTCTACTCTTTCCTTAGGCATGGAGTCGTAACCTTTCTATGATTTCTATAATACTGTCTTTCTTGAAACCTTGAGTATCAGCTAGATTTTGAAAAATTGCTTCAGCTTTATCAAGTGATTCCTCGAGGATAGCATGTGATTTTTCCAGACCAAGCAGAGCCGGATAGGTTGATTTTCCAGCTACTACATCTTTTCCAGGTGTCTTCCCAAGTTCTTCGAAATCAGCAGTCACATCCAAAATATCATCACGTACTTGAAAGGCAAGACCAATTAGGCGACCAGCTTCTTGAAGATTTTCCAAGACCTGTTCATCTTTTTGAGCAACAATACCAGCCGCCACAAAAGGAAAGGTTAAAAGCTTACCTGTCTTATGCTCATGAATCTTAGCCAGTTGCGATAAATCAAGTTCCTGACCTTCACCCTTCATATCCAGCATCTGACCACCTACCATACCGAAGGTGCCTGAAGAATGAGACAATGCTTGAATCAATTGAACTCGAATTTCTGCGGATAGGTCTGTTTGAGCCAGGAGGTCAAATGGATCCAAAAAGAGAGAATCTCCAGCCAAGATTGCCGTTGCTTCATCGAATTTCTTATGGTTGGTTAAACGTCCTCGACGGTAATCATCATCATCCATGGCCGGCAGATCATCGTGAATAAGACTTCCGGTATGAATCATTTCAAGACTTGCTGCGACATCGAAATGACTAGGAGTAAGCTCTAAACCAAATCCTTCAAGTAAATCTAAGAAAATCAGTGGACGAATACGCTTGCCTCCACTATCAACTGAATAAAGGATGGCAGTGATTAAATCACTTGATACAGGAAGATTCTTTTTTTGGTAGTAATCACGGATAGCCACATCAATTTTATTTAGCTTGCTCATTAGGCATCCATTTCCGTTTCTGTACCATCTGCTTGCATAACCTTAACCAGTGTTTTTTCAGCATCTTTCAAGGTCTTCTGCAAATCTTTAGACAAGGCCATACCTTTTTGGAACTCAGCAATAGCATCCTCAAGAGCAACATCACCTGTTTCGAGCTTAGTGACGATAGCTTCTAAGTCCTGTAAATTTTCCTCAAATGTTTTTTTAGTTGACATTTTTCACCTCTACTTCTAGTTCTCCATCTCTCATTTGGACGGTTAATTGATCACCTTCGGTAATATTCTTGGTACTTGTTAAAGGTTTATCATCTTTCTTGACAATGGCATAACCCCTTGCAACAATACGACTAGTATCTAGAGACAATAAGGCATCCTGTGCCTTTTCTAATCTCACACGGTTACCATTAATGGTGTTCCTAGTTGTAGTCACCAATAAACGTTGCAAAGACTCTCGACGGTCTTGGTAGTTCTGAACACTAGTTAGAAGATTTAAGCCTTGTAATCGTTGTCTCAAAAGTTCCGCTTCTTTTTGTTTGCGTGCGAAATCTTGACTCATAAAGGTTTCAAGCCTTGTTGTTAGTCGATCCAACTTTTGTAGATAACCATCGTAAAGGCGTTCAGGTTGTCTAAAGACAACAGATTGTGACAATTTGGCCAAGCGTTCCTGATTATATTGTATACGTCTCAAACAGGCTTGATAGGCTCTATTTTGTCTTTCACGAATCCAAACCAAGGTATCAGCCTTTGATACCGGAGTAGCAAGTTCTGCCGCTGCGGTAGGCGTAGCAGCTCTACGATCTGCAACAAAGTCAGCCAAAGTCGTATCTGTTTCGTGGCCAACGCTTGAAATCACAGGGAGACGACTCTCAAAAATCGACTGAACTACAATTTCCTCGTTAAAAGCCCAGAGGTCTTCAATAGAACCTCCACCACGACCAACGATAAGTAAATCTAGGTCATCCCTTTGATTGGCTTTTTGGATATTTTCAGCAATTTCCTGTGCAGCTCCTTCACCTTGAACCTTGGTAGGAAAAAGTAAGATTTCTACCCCAGGAAAACGACGACTAACGGTCGTAATAATATCTCGAATAACCGCACCACTAGGACTCGTGACAACCCCAATTTTTTTGACAAAATTAGGCAGCGCTTGCTTATGACGATCATCAAAGTAGCCTTCTGCAGTCAATTTTTTACGAAGCTGCTCAAACTGGATGGCCAAAGCCCCAATACCATCTGGCTCTGCCTTCTCGATAATAATGGAATAAGAACCACTAGGCTCATAAATCTGGACCCGACCAACGACATTGATCTTCATCCCTTCTTCGAGTTCAAAACCAAGCTTTTTGAAAACTCCAGCCCAAATCGTCGCCTGAATAACAGCTCCTTCATCCTTTAGCGAAAAATATTGGTGACTCGGGCGTCGACGAAAATTTGAAACCTGCCCCGTCAAATATACCCTCTCTAGATAAGGATCACGGTCAAATTTCATTTTCAAATATTTGGTTAAGGATGTGACCGATAAATAGTCTGACACGACAACTCTCCTTTATTTAAGCTATCCTTGAAAACCTGAAGACATTAAAAAAGTTCTGCAGAACTATCATCCCCAAATCTTCTCAGTCGGCTTTTTAATTGTATACACGATTACCTTAAATTATACCAAAAAAGACTGTCAAAAGACAGCCTCAACCACCATAGTCAGGTGTTTTATATAGTTTCATTAATCAGTTGTATAAGTTTTTGAAACAACGTCCCAAGAATCGCTTGAACCGTCAATACCACCATAGGCTTCGAGTTGTCCCTTCTTATCTACACGGAAAAGAAGAACATCATTACCATAGGCATCATAAAGTTGAGCATAAACTAGGTTATCATCATCATCCGTCCATGAATAAACATTCCAACCAAGATTTTTATAATTTTCTCCAGTTGAACCTTGTTCTTTAGCATAGGTAGAAACAACCCAGTCTTCTAACTGTTGATCAGACAAAGATGAGGTATCAACTTGAGAGGATTGATTATCAGATGATGCTGCAGCTGCTTCCTTACTTTTTGCCAACTGACCGTTTTTCCATGGATTTGTTTCACTCTCTTTTTGGTTATTACTATACCACATCAAGGTAACAACAGGAATAACCACTGCAAGTACTGCAACAACTCCAATTACCCATCTAATGTTCTTAGGATCTTTGAGTTTGTCAAAACTCGAAACTTTTCTTCCCTTTGTAGTTTCATTTTTACGACGTCTAAATTCGCTCACAGCTTTTTCCTCTTTTTCTTGAAAGTAGTCCCTTTTTTTCTTTTCCTCTTGTTCCAAGAGCTTTTGCACTTCCCTACGACCCTGTGGATCACTCGTTTGAGCCAATGAAATCTGCAACTGAAAAATACGATTATCCAAAGCTTGCTCATATTCTTTGGCTGCTTCTCTATCACCATTATCAGCTAAGGCTCTCAGATACTCTTCATTACTGAATTCAGCCATTCACTAAATCGCTCCTGCTTCTAAATCGTTTCTTCTATTTTCTTAAAGCCTGAGACTTTTGTCAAGTTACTAGTTTGTAACAAATTCTTACAGTTGTAAAAAGCCGAAGAAAATCACATTCTCCAGCTTATTTCTTGGTTGTTTCTTTATAATACTTACAATAACTTTGAAGAGGACATGTCTGGCATTTCGGATTCTTAGCTAAGCAATGATAACGTCCAAAGAAAATCATACGGTGATGGCTGATAATCCAATCCTTCTTTGGGATTTTCTTCATCAATTCTGCTTCGATTTCCTCTACACTAGCATCCTCTGGGGCGATATTTAGCCTTTTGGAAACACGTGAGACGTGCGTATCTACTGCAATCGAAGGAATGCCATAAACCTCAGCTAAAACCACATTAGCCGTTTTTCGTCCCACACCAGGTAGACTTTCCAATTCCTTACGCGTTTTCGGAACCTGTCCATCAAAATTCATTAAAACAGCTCTAGCAGTCTTGATGATGTTCTTTGCTTTATTTTTGTATAGACCAATCGTTCGCAAACACATCTCAACGTCATCAAGATTAGCCGAAGCCAAATCCTCAATTTCTGGATAACGCGCCCACAAGGCTGGTGTAATCTTATTAACAGCCTTATCGGTTGTCTGGGCTGATAAAATAACAGCAACTAATAGTTGGAAAGGCGTTTCCCACTCCAACTCTCCATGAGCATTGGGAAACATCTCTCCCATGAGAGCTAGAGCCTCATTAACACGTTTTCTTCCTAACATTATTGGCCACCCCATAATTGACGGACGGCATCCATTCCTGTTTTGAAGTCATCCGAAACCTGATGATGGTGCTTCTTACCTTGATGCTCCAAGCGACGCTCTTCAACTTGAATTTTAGTTGTAATACCACTTAATTTCCAGTTACGAAGAACTCCTTTTATATAATTCCAATTTGTCTTGCGGTTAAATACTGCTTCTTTCAAAGCCTCACGGATAAGTTCGGGATCAGTATGTTCTTCTTGGATTTCCTTGTTTAAATCTTCGACAACCATAGGATTCAAGATTCCCAAAGCTTGTTCCAATTCATCGGTTAATTGCTTGATGAGCTGGGTATTTGTTGGCTGACCAACGACAGGCCCTGCCGTTGTCTTTTCATTGCTCACTAACTTGTCCAACACTGCCAAGGCAGGTGAGGCATCTACAACCATCTCAATTTCATTGTTAATCTTAATAGTCGTGAAATCAAGAAGTCCAGCCTCAGTCAATGTCGTAATACTTTTATTAACTTCAGTTGGCGTCTTCCCAGTTGCTTGCGCGATCTGACTAGAAGCCACTTCTCCAATCTGAGTTGTCGTTTGTAGATAGAGAAACTGCCAAACCAGAAAGTCATCCGCAGATGGGAAAATATCCTTAAAGTGGAAAAATAAAGCATTAGGAAGGACCAGATTACCTGATCGATACTGTTCAAAAAAACTCATATTTACCTTTCAGAGTAGCTAGACACCCCAAAAAGTCAAATGCTCTCACATAAGTCTTTTGAGACTGTCTACTACAAATAACCGTAGAATGAAAAATCGTCTTCCAACTCTTCTAAACGATAAGGTGTTTCTTGATATACCGCATAGTTAATCCAATTGCTAAAGAAAGCAGATGCCGCAAGATTCCAACGAAGTTTAGGCTCCTGACTTGGATCATCCTCTGGGAAATAGTTTGCCGGTACATCTGGATTAATGCCTGCATCTAAATCTCTTCGGTATTCTCTTGCCAGAGTATCACGGTCATATTCAAAATGACCAAAACTATATACTTCACGAAGATTCTTACTTGCTAGAATGGATAAGCCAACTTCTGGTCCTGACACAACAATATCTAAATCCGTCTTGTTTTTAATATCCTCGAGCCTAACCTCAGTATAGCGTGAGTGTGGTGACACAAAGCTATCATCAAAGCCATTCATAAGGAAGTTTTCAGGCATGTCAACCGTTTGTTTATAGATACCAGATAATTTCTCTGACAATGGAACCTTGTCGACTCCATGCTTATAATAGAGACCTGCTTGAGCTCCCCAACACAGATGGAGGGTTGAATAAACATGCTTTTTAGACCAATCAAAAACTTGTGTTAATTCTTGCCAATAATCCACTTCCTCAAATGGCATTTGCTCAACAGGTGCACCTGTTACAATGAGACCATCATAATACTTATGCTTAATTTCATCAAAAGTCTTATAGAAGGTTTCCATATGTTCGGCATGTGTATTTTTTGACTTATGACTAGCCATATAAAGAAACTCGACGTTAATTTGAAGTGGCGTATTAGCTAAAAGACGAAGTAACTGAGTTTCTGTAACTTCTTTAGTTGGCATAAGATTTAGGATTAAGACCTCCATTGGTCGAATATCCTGGCTACTAGCTCTGTTCTCATCCATGATGAAGACATTTTCCGAACGCAATACATCAAGAGCTGGTAACTTATTATCAAGTTTTATAGGCATAACAATATCTCCATCCTTATTTATTCTATCTTCATATTATAAACCGGGGAGGTATTGTTATCAAATATATATTTTCTCTAGTTAGCTATAGCTTTTAACTATATTGAGAGGCCACCTTTGTTTTAAAAGAGTTAAAAAGGCCCTAAGGCCTTTGGTTAATTCATAGATAGATTTATCCTGGGAAGTTCATCAATACTTTAGTATCGTAACCTTCAATAGCTTTGCGTCCATTAAGACCATCAAGCTCAATCAAGAAGGCACAGCCAGCAACGACACCACCTAGGCGCTCAATCATTTCAATTGTAGCTTTGACGGTACCACCAGTCGCCAAGAGATCATCAACGATAAGTACACGTTGACCTGGTTTGATTGCATCAGCATGCATACAAAGTGTATCAACACCATACTCTTTTTCGTAATCTGCTGAAATCACTTCACGTGGCAATTTACCAGGTTTACGAACTGGAGCAAAGCCAATACCAAGTTCAAAAGCAACTGGACAACCAACGATGAAACCACGCGCTTCAGGACCAACAATCATGTCAATCTTCTTATCAGTCGCATACTGAACGATTTCACGGATAGCATAGCTATAAGCATTTCCATCAGCCATCAAAGGACTAATATCACGGAAAGTAACCCCTTCTTTAGGGTAGTTTTCAATAGATGCAATATAATCTTCTAATTTCATTTGTTCTTCCTATAGGCTTTTCGCCAAAAAATATTTACATACCATTATAGCATGAATCTTCAGATTTAGAAAATGCTAACCCTCATTTCGAGACGAATCCTTTGGATTAAGTACTCCCCCTACTTATAAAGCCAGTCATAAATTTCCTGTGGTGTCCCTAAAGCCATAAGTTCTTGGAACTTGACGAGATGTTTAAGATCTTGGAAAATCTTGCTGTCCTCAATCTCACGTTTTTCAGCTTCTTTATTGACTGTCATAACACCATTATCAATAGTCACAAAATCCAATTCATCAAAAATCTGAATCATCTTGATAAGGAGAATTTTATCAATTTTAAGGTAATGACTGAGGTCATCTAGTTTATAGCGGACATCAAATTCTGGGAATTGGTAGATGGTCTTATAAAGCCTTGCGAACTGCTCTCTGGTTCCATAGCCGGTCAGATAATAGGCCTGTTTGATGCTATTCTTAAAGTATATCGCTTGGAAATCCTTACCTTCAAACCACTCTTTTACTTCTGTCGCTGAATCAGGTAAGGTGTTGAGGACAACCGCAGGTTCAGTGTCTGATGCTTCTTCTACCGTTGGTAGGCCTTCAGGCAGTGCCATGTTTTTTGAGCGAAAATCAAATAATTGAACACCATCCACACGCGCATCTTCTAGCATGAGCTGGAGCGTTGTCTGACCATTCCAAACATTAACAGACAAGGTCACTGCCAATTCCAAACCCTGAGCTTGTTGGAATTCTTGAAGAAGATTACCTTTGTTAAAAGCGACAACATCAAAGCTATCCTTGCCTTGCTTAACTTTAAACTTAAGATGGGCTCCGTTTTGTCCCATAGTCCTAGCTTGAGTAACGGTAATATCATGTAGCCAAAAGACTGGCTTTTTATTATCCATACCAAAAGGTGCTAGTTTTTCTAGGCTCTTAATGGTATCCAAGCTAAGCTCACTGAGTTGGAGCTCCTCGTCTAAATTTAACGTATTTTTGGCACTCGTATCAATGTCATTATCGTAGACATAATGACACAAAATCTCTGATAGTCGTCCAAGATTTTCTTCAGGAAGGGTCATCCCCGCCGCTCCAGCATGTCCTCCAAAAGCAGTAAAGATGTCTCGGTGGTCATCAAGGGCATGGAAGATATTGATAGATTCCAAACTACGAGCGGAACCCTTAGCCAAGCCATCTTCAATATTCAAAACCACTACTGTCTGACTGATTTGTTCCATGATACGCCCCGCCACAATACCTAGAACGCCAGGATGCCAACCTTCCTTGGCCAAAACCTGAACAGGTTTATCCAAATCCACCATAGTCATGGCTTCATCAAAGATTTTTTGAACAACTTCCTTACGTTCTTCATTTTTAGCATTGATTTCCAGAGCAATGGCTTGGGCTTCTTCATCGTCAAATCCGGTCAGCAGTTCAATGGCTGGATTTGGATCATCTAAGCGCCCCAAGGCATTGAGTTGAGGGGCCAGCTTAAATCCTACCGTTTCTTCAGAAATCGTTGTTGGGTCTACATCTGAAATACGGAGTAACTCTTGCAGTCCAATACGCTCAGTAGTCTTTAGAATTTCCAGGCCGACCTTGACCATAATACGATTTTCATCCGTTAGGCTAACCATATCAGCAATGGTACCAATAGCTACCAAGTCCAACATCTCAGTAGGAATAGTTTCAAGGAGGGCAGTTGCCAATTTGAAAGCTACACCACAACCTGCCAAATACTTAAAAGGATAATCGGCATCTGGATGCTCTGGATGGACAATGGCATAGGCATCTGGAAGCTGTGCCGGCATACTGTGATGGTCTGTAACGATAACGTCTACACCTTGCTCCTGCGCATAAGCAATAGCCTCATTACCCGCTACCCCATTATCCACTGTAACAATGAGTGAAATGCCTTCCTGCTCAATAAAGTACTTGTAGACACTTTCATTTGGCCCATAACCATCTGTGAAACGGTTAGGCAAATAAACTCGAGCCTCAGCGCCCATCATTTCAAGAGCTTCCTTGACAATCGATGCTGATGTCATACCATCTGCATCATAGTCTCCATAGACTAAGATTTGTTCATAATTTTCAATGGCCTGACGAATTCTAGCCACTGCCTTATCCATATCATGAAGAAGATAAGGATCATGAAGGTGTGATAAATCAGCCTTTAGAAAGTCTTCAAGAGCATCTTCTGTCGTAATGCCCCGTTCATAGGCAATCTTGGCTGCAGTTTCTGCCAGCCCATGTTCTTTGGCAAGTTTAAAAAAGCCAGCATCTGGCTCTTTTGTGTTTATTTTCCAATCATACGTTGATGTAATCATGTTACTTATATTTTCTCCCTGTTCTCTAGTCATCATATTATAACATGAATAAATTTATCATAGTGGATAGAAACCTAAGTTTCCTAAAAAGAAAATGGAAAACATCGGAAGGTGTTTAGACTCGTGGTACATTTCCAATCAAGACCTGCTTTTCTAGACAAAATAATAGTCTGGATATTGTGCCCTTTTTGACTTGTGTTTTCTCAGATATTCCCTTCTCCTCTTTACGTTAACTAACTCTATTCTACTATCATTTTCAAGTAGTATTAGGAAAAACAAGAAAAAGATCCCCTATTTGGAAATCCTCTACATCAATATTTATAAATCATCCCTGTACAAGCTTGCTCTGAAAGTTCGACAAATCCCAAGGATTGGTAAAAGGCTAAATTTTTCTCGCTACGATCAGTGGCAAGGAGCCGTTGATAGACATTGGGGAAAGTCGCTAAAGCCTCTTCTAAGAGTTTCGTGCCAATGCCTTGGCGCTGGTAATCTGGTCGCACCAAGAGGTCCTGTACAAAAATGACAGAATGGCCATCTCCTACTAAGCGAATGTAGGCTACTAACTCTTCCTTATCATAGACCGCCAACTGCCAGAGACTGGCTTTGACAGCTTCTTCCAACATGGTTGGATTGTTAGTATAATTGGTCCAGCCGACTGAACTGTACAGTGCGAGTAGGTCTGTTATCGCTGGAATCTCTTTTTTATAATTTAACATCTTAACTCCTCTCCAAACTTCCGACTAGTTGCTAATAGGGGTTTTCCTGAGCCCGTAAACCTACCATTTCCTCATTGGGTTCCACAGCTAGGACTCTATTTTCTTACGCTAGGTGGTTGGATACAGGGCCAAAGCCACTGCCAAAATCAAGCATTCGCTTTCCCTTGATGTCCTGTAATTGGTCAAAAAGAATATCATAATAGATTTGACCCCAGGGTTGCTGGAGATTTTCTAAATAGGCTTGAATATTAGCTGCCATCTAGTATCCTCCTATTTGTAGTTAAACACATTGGTAGCTAGTTTGTCCGAGATGTGTGGAAATAGCGTATAGCCTTTATGGGCAACTGCTAAGAGTCGTGGTAGATTGACTTCACGTTTGTTTTTACCCAGAATACGGACAATCTTTTTAGCCACGTATTTTGGACTGAGGACAAATTTCTTAACACTCTCAAGATAAGCTCCAGAGGGATCAGCTTGATTGAAGAAAGATGTCTCAATTGGACCAGGATTGACTGTTGTCACATAGACTCCTTTATCAGCCAGCTCTAGACGCAGGGCATCTGAAAAACCAATTACCGCAAACTTTGTCGCTGCATAGACACTTGAGTTGGCTGTCGCAATTTTCCCCGCCATACTGGCGATGTTGATGATATGACCATGGCCTTGCTCCACCATTTTCTCAGCCATCAAACGTGAAAAGGTCATCGTCGCAAAGGTATTGATATCAAACATATCACGTACTTCTTGGCTAGTGTAGTTATCATAAGACTTGAATTCACCGAAACCAGCATTATTGATAAAGACGTCAATACGTCCAAATCGTTGATAGAGATAATCGACCATCTCTTTAATGGCCTTGTCGTCTCTTAGGTCAATGGCAAGGCAGGTTTTATTTTCCACATGACGATAACATTTCTCAAGTTTGTCCTTGTCTCGTCCTAAGAGGATAATACCATCACTGGGTGAGAGCTGCTTGACAATTTCTTGAGCAAGGCCTCCTGAGGCACCAGTAATAGCAATAATACGTTGTTTAGCCATTAAATTTCTACCTCTTCCAAGTCACGAACGATGTGGGTGTTTTCGAAAATTGTTTTAGCATCTGCTGCCATCTTACCGATATCACGCCCTAAGAAACGTGCTGATACGTGATTTAGAAGAAGACGTTTAGCTGACGCATCTTTAGCGACCTGTGCTGCTTGCATGTTGGTTGAATGCCCATGGCTCTTGGCAATTTTTTCGTCACCTTTACCATAAGTAGACTCGTGCACCAAGACATCTGCTCCCAAGCCAAGACGAACACTGGCATTCGTCTTACGAGTGTCACCTAAGATAGTGATAACCTTACCTTTCTTAGGTGCGGAAATAAAGTCCTTGGCAATGATTTTTGTTCCATCTTCAAGGACCACATCTTGCCCATTCTTAATTTGACCAAAAAGCGGACCAAATGGTACACCTGCTGCTTTAAGGGCCTCAGCATCCAAGGTTCCTTCAAGATCCTTTTGAACCACACGGTAACCAATACAAAAAATGGTATGATCCAACTTATCTGCATAAACAGCGAACTTGTCATTTTCCATAACCAAGCCAAGCTTATGCTCATCAATTTCCTTAAAATGCACATGGTAAGGGAGGCGTGTTCCAGAGGTACGAAGACTAGTCATAACATATTGTTTAATGCCGACTGGACCATAAACCTCTAAATCTGTTTGTTCTTCACTCGATTGGAAAGAACGGCTAGCCAAGAAACCAGGTAGGCCAAAGATATGGTCTCCATGCATATGTGTGATAAAGATTTTTTTAACTTTACGAGGTTTGATTGTTGTTTCTAAAATCTGACGTTGGGTACCTTCTCCACAGTCAAACATCCAGACCTCATTGATTTCATCGAGTAACTTCAGAACCAGACTCGACACGTTACGGGCCTTGGAGGGCTGCCCGGCACCCGTCCCTAAAAATTGTAATTCCATGACTTCCTATACTTTCTATCTATCGTTCTTCTTATTTCTGGACAATATAAGCCAGGCATTCACGCTGAGCAAAGCCATAATAAACAGTTTGCCCTTTATATTGAGACAAAAGTTCCACTAATTCGTCTTGATTGAAGCTAGCCAACTTAATGACATTTCCCTTCAATTTAGTTACACGACTAAGTAACTGTGTCTCAGGTGTTAACTCTTCCAATACTTCTTCATCAAAATCAACCTTGGTCATCTTAATTTGAGTGCCTTCAAGATAAACCTTATACTGCGGGAAAACTTGAGCAAGCTCAAACAAAATGCTAGCCGTTGGAACCTCTAAATGCTCGGCAAAGACTAAGGCCACCTCATCAGCATTTTCATAGCAAAATCCATAAGATTTTCCTGACAGATTGAGACGAATAAAAGGCTTGTGCTCATCAAAAGATGGTTCAGGGTTAAAGAGGTTCAACTCCTTTGAAAGGTCCAAATAGTATTCCGTCGCTGCTTCAGGAGATTGTTTTTGGTAAATCTCTGCAAAATAAGCATTAATCACGCTTGGTGGTGGCGTAATGAAAGCCAATTTTTGACTGTCAGAAAGGTCTGACAAGGTATTTTCTAAATAGACCTTATCTAAACTTGTAAAACCACCATATTTTAAAGCTAAATCCATATAATCAGTCATAAAATTCTTCCAATTTCCATTTATTTTTCGGTGAAATATAACCTGTAATTTCTTCCACTTCTGTCTCAAAAGTGTAGCTATCTAGCAAGGCCAATTGACTCAACTGATAAAGTTTATAAGCTTGATCCTGATGTACCTTAATACTAAAGGGTTCAAAAATCTGTTGAATTTCATCAATCAAGAGTCTTCTGAGGGCCTCACGACTTCCCTTGTCACGTGCTGAGAGGCGAACATTAGGAAAGACTGTTGCTACTAGATTATCAGCTACATCCATCTTATTGTAGATTGCTAGTCGAGGAATATCAGTCATGTCTAAGTCTTTGAGAATGTCTAAGACCACCTTTTCATGCTCTTCGTGATTAGGATCACTCGCATCAATGACATGCAAAAGGAGGTCCACATTACGACTTTCTTCAAGCGTTGACTTAAAGGCAGCAACCAATTCTGTTGGCAAATCCTGGATAAAACCAACCGTATCTGTCAAGGTCACTTGAAACTGATCCTTTAAGTAAATTTTCTTAGTTGTTGCATCCAAGGTCGCGAAAAGTTCATTAGCCTCATATTGCTTATCATCCGTCATAAGGTTCATGATCGTTGATTTCCCAGCATTGGTATAACCAATCAAACCAATTTTAAAGGTACTTGAATCAACACGCTTTTCGCGAATGGTTTCTCGGTTCTTCTCAACAATCTTTAACTGGCGTTCAATATCAGCAATCTGGTTACGAATCGAACGACGATTGAGCTCCAATTGACTTTCACCAGGTCCACGGCTACCAATGCCCCCTGCTTGACGGCTGAGCATAATCCCTTGACCAGCTAAACGGGGCAACATGTATTTTAGTTGAGCTAGGTGAACCTGAAGTTTCCCTTCATGGCTTCTAGCCCTCATGGCAAAGATATCCAAAATTAATTGCATACGATCAATAACTTTTACGCCAAATGCTGCTTCAAGATTGGTATTTTGACGAGGTGTTAAACGGTTATTGACAATGACCGTAGTAATCTCATCCGCATCCACCATGGCCTTGATTTCTTCTAATTTTCCTGAACCTACGAAAGACTTACTATCATAGCGTTCACGTTTTTGGGTATAGCTAGCTACAACCTCTGCTCCTGCAGTTTTGGCAAGACTGGCAAGTTCCTCCATTGACATGTCAAAATGCTCTGTTTCTTGCAATTCAACACCTACTAAAATAGCACGTTCTTGCTGTTTGGCTGTCTCTATCATAGCAAACCCCTTTTCAAAATAGTCAACTTTTATTATACCACAGGCAGGGGCAAAGAAAAGGTCACAGACCTTAATTTTTTTCAAAGAAAAACAAGTTGGATTAACCAACTTGTTTTCTCTTAATGTTTACGTGTCGGTTTCTTTTTCGAACCCTTACGACGCTTGCCTTGATGAATGCTTGGCGTATTTTGAGAAATGGTTTGACGCATTTTCTCAGTGGCCTTATCAACCTTATCTTTAGCCTTGACCAATTCTTGAGAGGCCTTAGTAACACTCTTCGAAGGCTTATTTTTCTTAGACTTGCTCTTAGAAACAGGTTTCACTTGACTAGTTCCAGACGTACGCATACGACGAGACATAGCCAGGAGAATTTTATTTTCCTCGTTGAGGTTGGTTTGATAAGCCATTGAAAGCACCAAACCAACACCAATCAAGTTAGAGATGAGTGATGACCCCCCTTGAGAAATAAAGGGCAAAGGAATACCTGTCAAAGGAAGAATTCCCACTGCTGCCCCAATATTTTCAAAAATATGGAAGACAATCATCATGATAAAACCTGTCGAAATAAAGGTATAGAAACGATTGTTAGACCTGAATGTCACCCGCAACATGCGATAAATAAGGAAGAGATAGGTTAGAAGAACCAATCCACCACCTACCAAACCAAAGTCTTCCGCAATAACTGTGAAAATCATGTCACTCTCACGAACCGGTACGTTCAACTCCAGATGATTAAAGCCTTTACCATAGATTCCTCCAGTACCAATCGAAATCATCCCCTGTGTCTGTTGAAAGGCGATACCATCTGCATAAGTGAAAGGATCCAACCAAGCTGAGATACGGTTAATCTGGTAGGTTTGCACCCCCATCTTGAGCATGGCTTCCTTACCCCAATCTGTGGTAAATACCATTACAAACAAGCCTAATCCCACTGCAAAAGCTAGAACTACCGGCAAGATAATACGCCAGGATATCCCCGAAACAACTATTATACCTGCTAAAATAGCGAGGAAGACTAAGGCTGTCCCCATATCACCTTGAAGAACCAGTAAACCTAGGACAGGAAGCGTGACCGCTACATATTGGAAAAGTAGCAACCAGTCATCTTGAAGTTCAGTTACTTCCTTTCCTTGTTTAGCCCAAACACCTATTCTCGAAAGAAAAAGGATGTAGGATATCTTCATAAATTCTGATGGTTGGAAAAGGGTGACTGATCCAATGCTGACCCAGTTTTTTGCCCCTGTCGAGGCAACCAAAGCAGGTGAATAGAAAACGAGAGGTAGAACCATAAGTCCCAGGCCAAAAATATAGAGCCAGGGGGTTGCCTTCCAAAGAAACTCTGTATTAAATAACATGACAACAAAAGCAAGTACTGAACCTAGAAAAATCCATAGTACTTGCTGAGACATGACTTGCACAAGATTCTTTGGGTAATCAAAATTTGTCGCGATAAATACCGAGACCAGACCAACCAGTAGTAGAATAAGGACTGGCAAGAGAATCGAGTAATCTATCCGACTTTCAATAGTATTTTTTGACTTAGCCATGTGTACTCCAAAATAAAGATTTAGCAAGAGTTATTATACCACTTTTTGGCCAGACAAATGACCTGAATGTATAAAAGTTTGACAATTTTTTACGAAAAAAGCAACCACAAAAAGTGATTGACTTCTTTCATTCATTAATCTTAATTTGACACGTAGCCTTTTCCTTGAGCGTTAAAGTATACCCATTGCCCTGAAGGAATTTTAACCCAACGATTAATAGCCTTTTCCCCTGTATGAACATCATAGTAAGAGATTGAGCCATCAGGATTCGCAGCTGTTGCACCTTTCACTTGCTTACCAGTTTGGTCAAAGTAAAGGTTTTGGCCGTTGATCGTCTGTTCGCCAACAACAAGTTCACCTTTGGCATCAGCATAGTACCAGTTGTTGTCTCCAGTAGTGAAGAAGGTTGAGACTAACTTATTACCAGTAGCTCCATGGTAGTATGAACGGCTGCCATTCGCATTTGTTGCAAAGTCACCTTTAACCTGTTTACCATCAGTAGCAAAGAAGAGTTTTTGACCGTTAATCACTTGAGCTCCTGTAACGACATTTCCCTTATCATCAGCATAATACCATCTATCATGACCGGTAGTGAAGAAGGTTGATACCAATTTATCACCAGTATTCCAATGGTAGAATGAACGACTACCGTCAGTGTTCGTTACGAAGCCACCCTTAACTTGACGACCATTTGCATCAAAGTAGAGGTGTTGACCATTGATGACCTGAGCACCTGTGACATTACGTCCATGTGAGTCTGCATAGAACCAGTTGTTGTCCCCAGTAGTATAGAAGCCTGGTGTATGTGCCTTAGTCACAACACCCTTAGCATCGATATTAAAGGTTTGACCATTAACTACTAGTGATGTATCCACAAGTTTCACACCTGTAATGGCATCGTAGTATGAAGTCGTACCATCAGGATTGTTCACAAACTCACCTTTAACTTGTTTACCTGACTCATCAAAGTAGAGCTCGTCACCATTGATGGTTTGCGCACCACGAAGAACATCACCTTCGTTATTTGCATAGTAAGTGGCATCACCAACTTGGAAGAAGCGATTCTTAACTTGAACACCTTTTTCATTGAAGTAAAGGTTTTGTTTACCTACCTTAGTAAATCCAGTGGCAACATAGCCCTTATCATTAGCGTAGTACCAGTTACCATCTTGTTCAAAGAAGCCTGAGTACTTACGTTCACCTGAATCGCCACAGAAGAACATCAAGTGGCCGTCTTTTGTAGGAATGAAGATGCCTTTAGCTTGGTAACCATTGTCATAGAAGTATTTTTCCTTACCTTCTACTTCAGTCAAACCAGTAGCCATGATGCCACCTTTGAAGAAGTATTGGTAGAATTTCTCTTCCTTACCACTATCATCTTTAACAGTAACTTCTTTCCAACCAGTTTGAGTCGTCAATTTACCTGACTTACCATAAACCAATGATTGACCTTTGGCATTTTTAATAACACCATCAGTAAACATAACACCATTTGGCAAGAAGAAATAGTTTGAACCGTCGATAGCTTGTTCACCAGTTACAAGGTAACCCTTATCGTTAAAGTAGTACTGTTTGCCATTATATGTCACAAATTGACTCTTAGCTTGAGTACCAGATGTTGTATAATAAGTTACCCCTGTACCATCATAAGCAAATCCAGTTTTAGCTTTTGTATCACCAGTCAAGGCAGCTGGAAGGAAGGTACCTTTATCGTTAACGGTGAAGTACAATTTACCATCGCTGAGAACGTAGTCTGAACCACGTTTTTGGATGTTTGTACCGTTAAAGTACTTAGCTTCCCATTGTTTAATCTTCACAGATGGATCAATTGTCTTACCTGACGCTTCCATAACTTCTTTGAAGATTTCTGGATAAAGTTTTTGAAGTTTGTCGAGGAAGGCCCCACCATACTGTGCTTGGAAATCATTTCCTGATGACTTGGTATTTGTCACATAGAGCTTATTAACCAAGCTAGTATCATCAAGCACCTTACCATGCGTATCTGTACGAGTAGCTGTCACTACTTCTTTACCTGGGAGAGTATACAATTGGTCTGGAACCCAGTCAGCAATGACTTGAATACCTTGTTTGTGAAGAGCCTTGAGGGCATCACGAAGATCTTCTTTTGAACCATATTTATTATTTTTGCTCATGGCAAAGTCGTAACGGTCTGTGAAGGCATAACCATTTTCAATAATAGAATCAAGGAAAGTGCCATCCTTAGATGAGACATATTGAGGTGCAATCTCAAATGACGTAATACCCCATGACTTGAAGAGGTCTGCGTTAGCTGCAATCAATTTGTTAGTATATTGACTATCCTCTTTGACAAAGTCTTGGAAGTTTGAGAAACCTTCGTAAATCACTTGTGCTTCAAGTGCTGCAGAAGAGCTATAAACCTTATCCCCTTCTTTGTAGGCTTTTGTTGATGGTTTGGCAAGAACGTTTTGATCGTCAGTCGCACCTACTGGTACCCAAACTGAAAGGTAACCACTCATATCAACAGTCTTAAAGCCTTTGATTTCATCAGCTGTGAAGACAAGATTTCCTTGTGCATCTGTGTATTTAACAATCTTAGTATCTGAATCATTCAATGAGGACACGATACCTTTATCCGTACCAAGCAAGAGTGGACGGTAGGCTTGGTTCTTGTGGGCTGCACCCATATTTACAGTAATTGTTTCACCATCTGCTAATTTCAAATCTGGGTTATTAGCAATGAGGGTCAACATACCAGAATTACGACCGTATTTTCCACCTTCTGTATCAGTCTTAGACATCAAATCTTGACCATAACGGACAGAAACCAAAACTTCTTTATTGTCTTTAGCAGACGATACGCCATCTCCAGCAAGATTGTGGATATAAGATGTTTGTCCACCAGCTACATATTTAGGACGCGCTTTAAGAAGAGTTGTGATTTGATCAAAGTATGGTGATTTCTTAGCCATGTACTGACCATTATCAGTATACAAGTCTCCATAATAAACACGTGTTGCTGCACCCATTGTTTGAAGCATCAAAGCATAAGCTCCAGGAATATTTGAATGCGTATATTCCTTATCCACTTTCAACATATCAGCATTATAAATGTCAAAAGCTTGTTTCAATTGATCTAATGTAAAAGTAAATCCATCTGTTGTAGGATCAATTTTTTTGCTGATAATGTCTGCGATAACCGTTTGAACTTCTGAGTCGTGTGCACGAACAAAGAGATAGGTTGCAAAACCAAGTTGATCATATGATGTAACTTCCGCACGGTTTGAAAGACCGAAATAACCACCGTTAATAAGGTCCTTCATTGATGCATTACGAGCACCTGTACCTTTATTAGTTACTGGACGAGTCAATCCATGAACAATAGACAAACGGAGACCATTATCCATAGAAAGGGCAGCTGTATTATGTTCGTCCACATAATATGGGTCGTTTTGAGACCAAGCTTCAAGAATTGAGATATTAGCAAGGGCACGTGCTTCAGACTCATTGACCTTGTAAGCAGCCTTCATGTATGAAGACACTAATTGAAGCATATCGATGCTGACATTGTCCACAGCATCAACACGGATACCATCAAAGTGAGCATCTTTGTCCTTGTCACCAAAGACGATTTGTCCCCAGTTCATGAAGTAATACAATTGGTTAAGCATTTCAGCTTGCACAATTGGGTTTGAGTTGTCGATATCGCTTGATAGCAAGAACTCATAACCAGCATCACTACCACTCTTGATCTTATCGTTTGCCAAACGACTTGTTGCCGTTTGGTCAAGTTTACGGTAGTCTGAGTTAGCCCACTTCGTTAAATCACTATTAACAAAGAGGAGAGCCCCTTTTTGGAAGTGTTCTTTACCTGGAGATTCAGAGTTAATGTCCCATTTATCTTGGTCTTTAACAAAGGCCTCGATTGACTGACGCAACCAGTCTGTTGACTTATTAGCAGCAATCTTAACCTCAATCTTACGTTGAATGATTTGAGCAGCGGCATTCAAGCTAGCTTGAGAATTTTCAATCGTAAAGACATCTTTTGTTTCTTCACCATTGCTAAGAGCCTTAGTCATGTAGTTCAAGTAAGCTACTTGAGTATCCTTATCAGGCCACCAAGACATCAAAAGTGGGCGAAAATCTTTTTCAGTTGACGCTTTCCAAGTTGTTCCTGCTTCAAGGATTTCTTTTGGACGGTACCAACTATCAGCTGTCAAATAACCATCAACAAGTTCAAAGCTTGCTTTTGTTGAATCGTAAGCAGCATTGTTTTTAGTAAAATCAGTGACAAGATTTGTTGTTTCTTGTGTGAATGAATAAGTTGATGTGCTTGAAAGGACACCATTCTCATCAAAATAAAGGACCTGACCATTTACAGTAATGGCAAAGTTTTTCTTATGTGATCCATCTTCTAAAAGATAGTAATATTTACCATCTTTTTCTTTTTTAATATTATCGAGTGAGACTGCAGCTTTAATTTCAGCTTCAGAAAGCTCTTTAGACTTCTCAGTCGTTGGAGCGGCTACTCCAGCATTTGCAGCTACTTCAGATGTTGTAGCTGTTTCTGGTTTAGCGGCTACTTCTGGCTTAGCAGTCGTTTCAGGTTTGGCTTCAACCTCTACTGCTGCAGCTCTATCACTAGTTGCTCCTGAATTTGGTTGAACTGTCGTTTCAGCTGGTTTATCAGCAGTAACTGCTGCTCGGTCTGTTGTTGTGGCATTTGAAGTATTTGCCACCTCTGTTGTTGTGCCTACCTCTTTTTCAACCACAGGATTTGTATTTTCCCCGACTGTAGTTGTTGAAGGTGATCCATTAGTATTATTTATTTCTTCTGCCGAAACAAGTGAAGACGTGGTAACACTAGCACCAACAATGGTAGCCAAGGCTACTGAAGCAACCGCTAAAGTAACCCATTGCTTCTTCACTTTGTGCAGTTTATAGCGTACTTTATTTTCCATATTCAATTTTTCCCCAATATATTTTTTGTCTAAAAATCTACACCTTAAAGACTCATTCATTATATCATTTTTTAGCGCCAAAAAAACTTGATAAATCTTATTTTAACGAGTTTTTTACTATCTTAATGAAAGATTAAATAATTGTCATGTAATCGAATTGGATACTGTCAATAATTTTGTGTAAACACTCAAGTAGAGTTGAAGAATGTTAATCAAATAAGCTTTCAAGTGTGTCAGCACATTGGCCAAACCCTTTGTGGATACGTTGACTTTGCTTGAAATTATAATTTTCAAACAAAGTAACTAAATAACGTTCCAGAGCCTCCTCGTTAGGAGAGTGGGACAGAAATCGGTAATTCGTTAGAAGTCGATTTCGTCGTCACACCTCCGCACAGTTGAGTAGGGCTGTAAAAACTGATGAAATCAGCGTAGTAGAGCCCACTCAACCACTGCGTCTTGCTCGACAATCCAAAGACAATTAAGAGGCTAGGACTATTGTCCCAGCCTCGTTTGACGTTTGATTTCTTTGTTAAGAGACTCAATGAGGTTTGTCGAATAAATGCTGTGCCAAATCTGGTAGGGAAACTGATAAAAAGTTAAAAGATTATCCGTATTCTCCAGACTTTCCATGACTTTCCTATACTTTGGTTTCCATTCAGCGATAAAGTCCTCCAAAGCTAGGACTGCTATTTCTAAATTTTCAGTACGATAAATCGTTTTAAATTGCTTCAAAATAACCGCTCTATCTGCTCGTTTCACTTTACTAGCTAGATTTCGACTAATATGAATTAAGCAACGTTGTTGTTTAGCTAATGGGTAAGCCTGACTGATCATCTGCTCAAGCCCCTTGAAGCAATCGGTCGCTACATGAGAAACCTGTTGAATGCCTTGTTTTTGAAGCTTATCTAACAGGGTGGACCATGAATCATTGTTTTCATTTGGGGCGATTTCATATCCAAGAACAACCTTCTGTCCTTCTGGTGTAATGCCAAGTGCGATATGAATACATTCTTTATTAACGGCTCCACGTCTTAATGGAAGATAGGTTCCATCAAGAAATAAAACAGAGTAATTGGCTTCTAAGCTTCTCTCATGAAAAGCAGAGACATTCTCCTGAGTTGTTTTTGAGATATTAGAAATTGTGGCAGGACTATAGTGATGACCATCCATTCGCTCGATGATGTCGCTAATTTCTCGAGTCGTTACGCTGGTTTGATAGAGTTTGATAACCATCTCTTCCAAGTGGTCATCTCGACGTCCATAAGAGGGGATCAAAGCTGGACTAAAGTTTCCATTACGACTATTACCAGAATTATAGCCTACTTTATCGTAAGGCTCATACCCTAAAAGGGCTGACAATTCTGCTTGAAGCGGATCATTCATCGCCGTTTCAAGAGAAGTACGGAAAAATTCATCAATATCTTGCTTTTGGGCTAAGAAGTTAAGTAGTTCTGTGCTAAACTGAGTCATAGGAATAAATCTCTTTCTAGTAATGTTTCGCAACTCTACTATAACGGATTTATTCCTTTTTGTGTTTACAGAACATATTGTATACTATCCTCTGCAAAATATAGATATAAACATTTTATTCTATTTTGTACAGAAAATAACAACAAATGACCATATTCCTTGCCTATTTTCAATCATTTTGATACTCTACAATTGGAGGTATATATGACTAAACAAAAAATAAATCAAATTGTCGGTTCCATTGGGGCCTTTATCGGGATTATTGTATTTATCGCCTACATCCCACAAATTTTTGCCAATTTACAAGGCAACAAAGCTCAACCATTCCAGCCTTTATCCGCAGCAGTATCTTGTTTAATTTGGGTTCTTTATGGATGGACAAAAGAACCCAAGAAAGATTGGATACTAATTATTCCAAACTCAGCTGGTGTGATTTTGGGTGGACTCACTTTTTTGACTTCACTTTAACAAATTTAATAGTATGTATAAAAAGCTGAGATGAGTTTCTCAGCTTTTTCTCTATTCTCAGATAATTAAACGCTGCACTCACTAACTTCCGCTTTTCCATTCACAATCATTCTCATGGTCATCAACTAGACCTGCCGCCTGTAGAAAACATACTAAGATTAGTAGTGAAGAAATCTCCGACGGGAGTGAGTACTCACTACTTTTTCTTTGTGTTAAAGTAGAGGTGTCTTGTGAAGTCGTGGCTTCTTTTGGCGCTAGACGCCGTAAAAAAACTGGCAAGACACCTGTTTTAGATGGAATTTTATCAAAGTATGTTGGACGCTAGACGTCGAGTATTGAAAATGAAATCACTAAAATAAGGAATCATTCAAGACAAAGAGGTAAACATAATGCGGACAGTTTTTGGAATTGATGTGAGTAAAGCAAGCTCAGAAGTCGCTATTCTTGTGAATGGTGAAAGGGTTCATGGCTATACTATGTCTAATGACATTATCGGATTTTCTCGTCTACTGAAGGACTAAAGACCGTGAGAAACCCCGAAATTATTTTCGAAGCTAATGGTGTCTACTCTTGTCGACTTCAGGCTTTTCTAGAAGAAAACAGCTATGACTATACACGTCTTAATCCTTTGGAAGCTAAAAAGCAACTTGACAGCTTACGAGTCCGGAAAACCGATAAAATTGACGCAGGGAAACTAGCTTCGTCACAATTCGTTTTAAACCGTAAGCCAATTTATGTTCAAGAAAAAGTCTATCAAAACTTGCATGATCTTAGCCGGTTCTACCAAAATCTGACAGAGGATATCGTAAGGACGAAGAATAGGCTGCACAAAGTTCTTCAAGTCGCCTTCCCAGAAATCGAGATTCTACTATCTACTCCTGCAGGTGAGCAATATTAGAATCTCGTGTCCATCTTCCCAACAAAGCATTAGGTGCTGGAATTATCGGAAGTTGAGTTGAAAGAGACTATTCGCCAGTCAACCTCTAAACGCATTTCAGAGAACAGAGTAGGTAACTTGGCTGAGAAGCTAGTTGGACTGGTAAAGCAATCTTATTCTGCCATTTCAAAAACCTCTCCTATAATAGAAGAGGTTAAGTATAATGCACAGAAACTTATAAGGTTGACAAGCCGTCGAGAACAAGTTTTAGAACAGTTGATAGAGTTAGCTAAACCTCTACCTGAATATGTGATTCTTCTCTCTATTCCTGGCATCGCAGAGACAACGGGTACAAGCGTTATTGGCGAATTAGGAGACATTCGTCGCTTTACGTCTGCTAATCAAATCAACGCTTTTATCGGTATTGATCTCAAACACTATGAGTCGGGAGATTTCCTAGGTCAAGAGCATATTACTAAGCGTGGGAATCCTTGTGCAAGAAAAATTCTGTACAAATCTATTCGCAATATCGCTTCAGCTAGCCATACCAATCCTTGTCATATCGCAGATTTCTATGAGAAACGAAACAGACAATCGACAATAGCTTCAACTAAGCCACATACGATTTCCTCTATACATCGTCTCATTCGAACAATGTATTACCTCATTACGCATAACAAACTTTACGATTACTCTTTGACCCAAAATCGATAAGGCTGTCTATGCCGTATTATGGTAACACCTTGTTTCAAAAAATACCAGATGAGGTGTTTTTTTAGCATGCCCATTTATGGATCAAAAAGTGTTAAAAATAAGACAGTAACCTCAGAATAGCCACTATCTTATCTCTTTTTTTACTTAAAGCCTTGATAGACTTGGCAAATGGTAGAAAAAGAGAACCGAAGTTCTCCTTTTTATTTTATTCTATTAGTTTAACACTCTAGGTGGGTAAGCAATACCAGTCTTATCAAAGTAAACGTAGATTCCTGGTTGGATTTCTATCCATGTGCTGATGGCTTTCTTACCACTATCACCATAGTAATAGCTAATACGACCATTGCCAGCAGTTACCGTTTGTCCTTTTACTTGTTTACCATCTTTAGCGAAGTAATAGGTATCAGCACCGATTTTAACTTCACCAGTTACTGTCTTACCATTAGAACCAATATAATACCAATTGTTATCACCTGTTGTGAAGAATTCATTAGTCAAACGTTCACCTGTTGCAGCATCGTACTTGCTATAGGTACCATCTGCATTCTTAACAACGCCACCTTTAACTTGGCTTCCATCTTCTTTAAAGTAGAGGTGTTGTCCATTGATAACTTGAGCACCTGTAACAGTCTTACCGTCAGCGCCTGCATAGTACCATACATTTCCATCAGTTGTGAAGAATTCGTTAGTAACTAATTCTCCAGAACCTTCTTTGTACTTACTATAAGTACCATCTGCATTCTTAACAACGCCACCTTTAACTTGACTTCCATCTTCATTAAAGTAAAGTTTTTGACCATTGATAACTTGAGCACCTGTAGCGGCAACACCATTTTCATCGAAGTGGTACCATTTACCATCGATGTTCCTCCAAGTGTTCTTGATAGCATTACCAGTATGAGCTTCGAAGTAATAAGTCTTACCTTTATAGGTTGCTAACTTATCTTTAGTTTGGAAACCATCTTCACCAAAGTATTGTGTGGAACCATCGATAACAGTAAGACCTTTAGCCATGACACCTTCATTAGTGAAGTAACGGAATTTCACAACCTTAGATTCATTACCATCTTTATCAGTTTCAGTTACATCAAATTTAGTGTAACCACCCTTGTACATTTGACCTTTATAGTTATAAAGGTAAGTATTACCGTTAGCATCAACATAGAAGGCATTGCTCAACATGATACCATTTGGCAAGAAACGATAAACATCTTTACCATTTGGTGAGTATTCACCATTTGTAACCATGTGACCACGTGCATCAAAGTAATAGGTATTTCCATTGAAAGTAACAAAGGCAGATTTAGCTTGATTACCACTTGTACCGAAGTAAGTGATTCCCTTACCATCATTTGAGAACCCAGTAACAGCCTTTTCATTTCCTGTCAATTGAAGAGGAATGAAGTTACCTTCTTTAGTGACAGTGAAATATTTACCAGTTGCTTCATCGCTAAGTACATAGCCAACACCGCGGTCAAGAACGTTTGTTCCGTTGAAGTATTTAGCCTTCCATTGTTTCAATTTAACAGAATCATCAATTGGTTTACCAGTTGAGATCATGTTTTCCGTGAACATTTTAGGGTACTTAGCTTTAAGTTCAGCTAAGAATTCGCCACCATATTGAGCTTGGTAATCCCTACCTGATGACTTAGAGTTAGCTACATAAAGTGAGTGATCAATGATAGCATCTGCAATCTTACGTCCTGCACCGTCAGTACGAGTCGCTGTTACGACTTCTTTACCTGGCAATTGGTAAATTTGGTCTGGAACCCAGTCAGCGATTGCTTGGATACCCGCTTTGTGAAGGGCTTTAAGAGCATCACGAAGATCTTCTTTAGAACCATATTTATTGTTCTTACTCATGGCAAGATCATAACGATCTGCAAAGGCATAACCATTTTGGATAACTGAGTCAAGGAAGGTACCGTCATCGGCAGATACAAATTGTGGTGCCATTTCAAATGATGTTACGCCCCATGATTTGAACAAATCAACATTTTCAGCAATCTTACGGTTAGTATAGACTGAAGGATCTGAACCATCCGGGATAGTTTGGAAGTTTGAGAATCCTTCGTAGATCAATTGTGAATCATAAGCCTCAGTCGCTTTAAGGGTCAATTCGCCTTCTTTTTTAGCTTCTGTTGAAGGTGCTACACGGATATCTTGATCATCTGAAGCTCCGACTGGAACCCAAACTGCTACGAAACCTGACATATCAAATGTTTCATAACCCTTGATGTCATTAGCGCCGAAAGTCAAGACACCATTGCTGTCTGTTTCTTTCACGTAACCTGCTGCGATTGCCTCTGCATCAGATGTAAAGTTCTTGATACCATCAGCTGTACCAACAATCAAAGCACGGTATTTCTGGTTGGCATGGATTTTACCCATTTCAACATTAAGTTTAGCTGACTCATGCAAAGTCAATTTTGGATTATTCACTACAAGAGTTACCTGACCAGAGGTACGGCTGTATTTAGAACCTTCTGTATCGTCAGCTGTCATGATGTCTTTACCATAACGTACTGAAGTGTAGACTTCACTTGTGCGGTAAAGTTCAACATCTGAATTGTCCATCTTACCATCAGTTGGCAACCAGTAAGAACGTTGCGCTTGTCCACCAGATACATACTTGATACGGTTCTTCATCAAGTTAACGATGGTGTCGTGATATGGTGATTTAGTTTCCATATAGTGACCGTCATCTGTATAAAGGTCTCCATAGTAGACACGAGTGATCGTTTCCATGTTCTGCAACATTACAGCATAAGCTGCAGGGATGTTATTCAAGGTATATTTCTTATTGCTGCTGAGCATGTCTTTGTTGTAAATTTCAAATGCTTGCTTCATTTCAGAATCAGAGATAGTGAAACCATCTGATTTTTTATTGATTTCTTTCTTAATGATTTCAGCAATAATATCTTGAACGTTGTTATCATGGGCACGGATAAAGACGTAGTTTCCTGACGCGTCTCCGTATTTCTCATTGTATTTACCAATTGTAGACTGTTTAGCTGTACCGTCTTCGTTGTAGGCAGTGCTTCCATCTTTGTTAATCCAGTCAGTCTTAAAATCGCGTTGAGTCGTATTGAAAGTATTGTTATACAAAGGACTTACAGCTGGTGTACGATCCTTAATTGGTTTAGCCAATGAGAAAAGGAGGGCCAAACGTTGTTTATTTTCCATGGCAAGCGCAGCACCATCAGTCTTGTCATTGTAATGGTTGTCGTTAAGACTCCACGCTTCAAGAACTGAGATATGAGCAAGAGCTTGCGCCTCAGATTTATTTACACCATAGTACTCACGGAAATAGTTTGTGTAGAGTTGAAGCATGTCAGCATTGACATTATCTACCGCATCGACACGGATACCATCGAAGTTAGCATCCTTGTCACCCATAACAATTGAACCCCAGTTCATAAGGTAGTGAATTTGGTTCAATTGTTCCGCTTGAACAACTGGGTTAGATAAGTCTACGTCATTAGCAAGCAAGAAGTCGAAGCCACCCATGTGGTTTGGGTCAGACTGCTCATCAAGAACTGACTTATTAATCGTACCAGTCTGGTTAGTAGCCGTACGGTTCAAAAGACGATAGTTAGAATTTGCCCATGGTGTACGTGAGTCATTCACATAAAGAAGGGCTCCACCTTGAAGGTGATCCTCTCCTCCACCTTTTGAATAGTTTTCAGTTTCTTTGTTCCACTGTGGTTGTGTCTTAACAAAGGCAGAGATAGTTTCACGCAACCATTGTGTTGATTTTTCAGCCTGAATCTTTTGTTCAATCTTAACTTGGATATCCTTAGCAGCACGATTTAAGTCTGCTTGCTTATCTGTGCTTGTGTACTTAGCCTCCAAGTTGAAGACTTTAGACATGTAGTTCAAGTAATTAACTTGCGTATCTACATTTGGCCACCAAGCCATCAAAAGTGGACGGAAATCTTCTGCAGTTGATGCTTGCCAAGTCACACCATCTTTGATGATAGAAACTGGACGGTACCAGCTATCAGCAGTCAAATAACCATTAATCAATTCAAAACTTGCTTCAGATGAATCGTAGGAACGGTTATTGATTGAGAAACCATCAACAATATTTGTTGTTCCAGGTGTGAAAGAGTGTGTTGATGAACTTGTAAGGGCGCCATCTTTGCCGAAGTAAAGCAATTGACCATTTACAGTAATGGCAAAGTTTTCTTTGTGTGAACCATCTTCATTAACATAGTAATATTTACCATCAGTGTATTTGATGTTTTTCAAAGAAAGTGCTGCTTCCACTTCTGAATCTTTCAAAGCAGCTTGAGGAGCTTTAACTTCTGTATTGACGACTTCAGCCTTGACGGTAGCTGGCTGTTCTGCTGCTTTTTCAGTTGTTACAGCTGGTGCATCTGTTGTTACAACTGCTTCTTTATTTGGAACAGCTGCCACTGCTACATCAGTAGTAGTTGTTGCTGTTGTAGCTACATCAGCTGTTGCTTGTACGTTAGTTGTAGCCCCTGCTTCTACTGCATTTGTTTCTTTTGCAGGTATTAAAATATCTGCTTCTTTTGTATTAGTATGTTTAGCGACTTCTTTTGTTGCTTCTGTTGAAGTTACTTCAGTAGACGAAACTAAGTCTGCTGTTGTATCTGAATTTGGTTGCGTTACAGTCTTGTCTTGTGTCTCATCCGCTGAAACTGAAGATGTTGTTGCAGAAAAGCCCCCTACGACAGTAGCGAGCGCTGCAGATGCAACTGCAATTGTAACCCATTGCTTCTTAACTTTATGAAGCTTATAGTGTACCTTTTTTTCCATTATAATTTTCCCCGTGATTTTATTTGTCAAAATCAGACTGAAATCTATCCGATTTCAAACAATTACATTATATCATTATTTTCTAACTATTTCTCGAATTAATTGTTTTTTCATAAAATATCTTTAACATAACAGTAACATTAGAAATATTTTGTAACACGCCTATTTCATAGGTTTTCAATTCTCATTTTCATATTGTTTGATAGCTAAAACTTTTTTCAAGGAGATCGCTAGAAAGATTGATACAATAGCTTTTTCAGGGTTTCTAACTTAAAATTGATATTTGTCAGATTTTTTCTTTAAGGTACAAAAAAAGGGCTCTATAATTTCTGTAGTGGGTAAAACCACTGTAGAGATTATAGAGCTTTTTAAGTGTACACAAAAAGTCCCATA
>NZ_JACLQV010000017.1:0-49878 GCF_016648915.1 Streptococcus sp. 3.1
TCATAATTTGTGGTAAAAATCTTAACATTCTTTGAAACCGTTCTAGAATTTGATATGTAAAGTAATGTAATTACTTTTTCTAAGAACTTTATATATCGTTCTAGTACATAATCAACATTATTCTCAAGGATGATGAAGTTCATTAGTTTAGTATAATATTCCGTTGAATACAAAGTCTGTTTATCCATGTTTTCAACAAAATATTTTATTCTATCATTATGATTAAAAGGTAAAAAAGAACTAACTTTCCATATATAATTCTCTAAATTAGCATTTGCAACTTCTTTACTTACAGGCATACCTTTATCATCTTTTGAAAAGAAATTCATTAAAGGAATTGCTGGATATGACACTCCAGAACCAATTAAAATATTCAAATTTTTAGTAAGAACATTTCTTTTAAATTGTTCAATATTAAATTCCTGCACTATTCATCTCTCCTTCCTCTACCTCCCCACTCTCAATGGTTCAATGACCTCTTCAATGAGTTTGGTATAGGCTTCTTTGATGTGTTTTTTGTAGCTGAGCGGGTTGAGGGCATCAGCTGTTTCTGCTTTGTAATCTTTGTAGCGTTGGCTCTTGGTGAGCTGGCTTTCACCAGATTGCTTCTTAGCACCTTTACGATAGTGTTGAACGTAGTAACGAAGTTCATCGAGTCCGACATACCATTTTCTGGCAAAGCGTTTGAGATGGTCGTCTATGAGGGCTTCAATCATAGTGTCCAAGACACCAGTGATAGATTGTCCTTGGTAATCTTTAGGATTGGCTTGGACTTCTTTCCACAAATTTCGGATGATTTCTGCTAGTTTAGGATTGGTGCGTTCCAGACTCTGGATATAGTTATCAACAGTTTCGATATCCTTGTCACTGAGGGCCTGTGGACTATCTTCTTCCTGCTGAATCATACTTTGAATCAGGGTCAGGATGTAAGCATAGTTAATCTCATCGACTTGGACGGATTCCAGTTCGTAGTGGATATCAAAGAGATTATCATCACCATCATCTTCTGCTCTGCTTTTGAGCTCTGCTAGGATATTTTGATAGATTCCTAGATAGGTTTCGAGCTTTTCATCTGATAGTCCTGTTTCCGCATAGATAGCCGCTTCATCATATTCACTATAGACACGGATAGACGCCAGATACTTGTCAAAAGTTTGATAAGCCTTGGCAATGCGACGGAGTTGTGGGCTAGTAGCCTGCTCAATCGTGATGACATAGTTTTCCACATCTTCCACTTTTACTTGGAAGTCTATCCAGGCTTGGATGAAATTGGCTTTTTCTTCTGCCCAGTCTGGGGCAGTAACATCATTTTCACCACCGTTTGAGTAGAGTCTAAGGGCGTTATCCACAGCCTCTTTAAAAGCTTCTGGTCTTTGGAAGGTGATGATATGGCCATAGCGCTTTTTACTGTCAAAGATGCGGTTGGTGCGACTAAAGGCTTGAATCAAATCCTGTGGACGCATGGGCTTACGGTCGATAAAGAGAGTTGATAGACAGGGGGCATCAAAACCGGTCAAAAGACGGTCAACGACGATGACCAAATCCAACTGCTCATTGCGAGGAATGTATTTATCTAACTTTCTGGCTAAACGATTATTGATATCCGTGTTAAAGCCACGCAAATCAGCCATAGTAAAATGGGTACTGAACTCCTGATTGTAGTCGTCCATGACCTGTTTCATGTGGTCTTGGTAGTCGATAGACTCTTCTTCATTTTCCGACACTGAGTAAGTGACCGTCATCTTTGGAAAGTCGGGTAGCACGCGCTTAGCTCGCTCTGACACCTTGACACGTTCCTGTCCTGCCTTGATACTCTTGAGCAGATTGTAATAAGCCTGAGCTTGTGGAATGGACTTAACCGTTAAGATAGCCTCGTAGGTCTTGCCCACACCATTTGGAAAGCCCAACTGTTGATAACTTTTGTTTAGGATAGCATCCAAGACTTCTAGCATGTGCTCTTTATCTTCATAAACAGAGTCAGGAAGGTCTTTTTCAGGAATCGGCGAAATAATGGTATTTCGATAATCCACCTTAAAACCAAGAACAGCCCCGTCATGGATGGCTTCTTTGACCGTATACTCGTGTAGGCGTTCCCCATATTGTTGGTGGGTGGTTTGTGCCAAATCGCCTAATTGCTTGCGTTTATTTTCCTTGAAAATCGGTGTGCCTGTAAAGCCATACCAGAGCGAATTGTGGAAAAAGCCCTTGATATCTTTTTGCGTCTGAGGCGTGACCGCACGGTGACATTCATCCACAACGAAAGCTACACGGAGGTCCTTGATTTTTTCCGAATCCTTTTGGTATTTACCTTCCCCAAACTTGCGCATCATGGTTGTGATTTTCTGGATAGTCGTCACAATCACTCGCTTATCATTTCCTGCCAAACGCTTGACCAAATCATGGGTATTGTCTGTTTCGTCGATATCGATAACATCATTGGCCGCATAAGAGAGAAAGGACGAGGTCGTCTGCTGGTCAAGGTCCCTACGGTCGACGACGAAAATTGTCTTTTGAATGGCTGGAATCTGCAAGAGGTTGCGAGCCACCTTGTAGGAGGTCAGGGTCTTACCAGAACCCGTGGTATGCCAGATATAGCCAGATTCCTGACGGCGAGAGGCATCCTGAACAGACTCGATGGCATGGATTTGATAAGGACGTAAGAGGATGAGTGCTTTCTTACTATCATCAATAACGGAGTACTGCATCACCATCTGATGGGCACGTGGAATAGACAGGACTTCGTGGGCAAAGTCCATGAGACTGGTCATGGGTTTATTATCTTTATCCACCCAAGATGTCAAGAACTGTTTATTGAGCTTATCTTCTCGTGCAGCTGCGATATAACGTGTATCAACCTTATTAGTTACAACAAACATCTGAAGGGCAGAATAGATGCCACGTAACTTTCCTTCACGGTCATACTTTTTGATTTGATGAAAGGCATCCAAAAAAGCCACACGAGGACTCTTGAGCTCGATATGGATAAGAGGAAGGCCATTTATCATCAGAGTTGTATCTAAACGACGGTCCTGATCTTGTGGATAAGCCTTGTCACGTTCCACCTGATTGACCACTTCGTAACTGGATTTTCCAGCAGCGATATTGTCACGCCAGATGACAGAAAGTCGGATAGTCCCAAGGCTAGCATCCTCACGTTGCACCTCGACTTTGGCAATACCATTTTCACCCGCCAACCACTTAGCAGCTTCATAATAGTTAATGAAGTTAAGCTGGTTCTTGATTTGGCGCTTCTCCTGGTCGGTCAAGGGATGGTCAGCAAGTAAGGCAACGTTATTCTGAGCTAACTTTTCAAAAAAGTTGTCCCATAATTGACCTTCATTTTTTAAGTCTGGGCGATAGGTCCACTGGCTCTCACCAGAGGTTAATTGCTCGATTAATTGACGTTCTATCTCAAGTTCTGGAGTAACTGCTGGCATGACTTATCCTTTCAACACTGTCGTAATCCCTTACATTATAGCATTTTCACGGTTTCTTTCATAGTTTTGGGAAAATTCAAACAAAAAAACACGGCCCGAAGGTCATGTTTTTATCATCTATTTATTCCCCCCTATGAATCGTAAACCCTGTGGCTTGTTGGTTAGCCATGATGGTCATGTCTGAAACCTGGACGCGTCGTGGTTGCTTGGTAACGTAGAGGACAGCATCCGCAATATCTTGGGCTTGGAGGGCTTCCAAACCTTGATAAACCTTGGCTGCCTTGTCCTTGTCACCGTGAAAGCGAACTTGTGAAAAGTCGGTCTCAACGATACCGGGCTGAATGGTTGTCACCTTGATATCTGTGGCAATGGTATCAATACGCAAACCATCGCTGAAAGTTTTCACTGCGGCTTTTGTAGCTGAATACACAGCTGCACCTGCATAGGCATAGATGCCCGCCGTAGAGCCCATATTAATGATATGTCCCTCATTGGCAGCAACCATGCTTGGTAGAATCTGACGTGTCACCATCATCAAGCCCTTGACATTGGTGTCGAGCATGGTCAGCAGATCCCACTCTTCATAATCTTGATAGGCTGTTAGGCCTAGTGCCAGGCCTGCATTATTGACTAAAACATGGACTTGCCCCACACTTTTGAGAATGGCTTGGCAAACATCCTTGATCATGTCCATATCGGTAACATCCAATGCAAAAGTCCAAACTTTTTGATTGGGATAGGTTGCTTGGAGCTCTTCTTTCAAGGCTTGAAGACGCTCCACACGGCGACCTGTTAGGATGAGATTTTCTCCCTCTTTAGCAAAGGCACGCGCCGTTGCTTCGCCAATTCCTGATGTTGCTCCTGTAATAAGTACGTTTTTAGGCATGATATCCTCCACTCCTATAGTTCAGCTTACCCTAATCGTTATTTGTCAATTCACTCAACTTCTTGATAAAATCAGGAAGTTCAAGCTTGGGCAGGGTAGATTTTTTATTTCCTGACTTCCAAAATATCGAGAGTAATTGGTTGAAACCATCTTGAAGAACCTTTTTTTGTTGGTCAGTAAGATTGCCAAATTCTTGCAACAACTGACCTAACTTAGGGAGAGTTTTGATACTAATATCGTCTAGACTCTCAATTCCAGAATCAAGAATGGTATCAAAGAACAAATCACAGACCTGCTTGAGTTCTTGATTGGGCAAGGTCTCAATCCACTCTTGGAAGGTTTCTTCCAAACGTTGACTCAACTCTGTTGGCTGGTCCTCATAAACAAAATCTCCTGCTTCTAGGTCAACCTCCCAAGTCAAGGCGTTATGTTGAGCAAATCCAATGCCTTCTGCTGCGACTAGCTGGGCAGGCCTATCCCAATAGAGCATAACCCCCACAACAGAATCTTGAGGTCTAATAACTGTCATCCTGGCTTTTAACTCTTGGTAAGAAGGCTTCTCTAAGAGGGGCTTCATCAATCCCGGAGAATCCAGAAGCAATAGCTCTGCTATTTGCTCGCGTAGAGCAGTCGAGCTTTGAACAGCCGAATAGAGGGCAAGATTACCACCCTTGGAATGTCCAGAAACAGCGATATGGCCACTGAGTTTTGGCAAGTGCTCAGACAGAAAGGCAATAGCTGAGCGATGGGCTGGAATTTCCCGACTGTAGGTCAGCTGAAAATCCTCCTTCCAGCCAATAACACTATCATCAGTCCCACGAAAAACAATCTGTTGGTAGTCCAGTTCAGGCAGGCTAAAAATCATGGCTGCAAACTGCTTTTCGACTTCCTTGTCCAAGACACTACAGTAGTCACTTAGATTAAGTCCAGCGAAACGCTTCGACCTGACCATGGCTTCAGCCAAATCTACCCGTTCCTTAGTCACCATGAAGGTATACTCAGGATTTAGCTCTTTACCCTCGGCATAGTCATGTAAATTGATGGTTTTCTGTAAATCACTTGCTGTGAGGTATTTTTCATAAGTCAGGTAGCCAATTTCATTGATGCAAACCTTATCCAAGATATTGAGAGGCTCTTGATCAAAGGTAAGTTCCTTTACCTTTTCAAGATAATCGATTAGATTGGACATAGTAATCTCCTTGAAGTCTTTCTTACTTTGATTTTACTAGAATTTTCAAAAAATTGTTAGTGAAAAATGTGATATGATAAGAGAGATTATTTATTAGGAAAAGGAAGCTTATGACTATTTCACGATTTTACCGTATTTTACTAGCTCTTTGTGGACTGGTAGGAGTCTCTATCCAAATCCATGATGATGGTTGGGGCATGCTACTCTATTACACCGTTTTGTCCAATATCCTCGTCTTTTCTAGTTTGATTTTCTTTATCATCTATGACTTCAAAAAAGGAGATGCGACGACTAACACAAAACTCTTGCGTTACAAGGGTGGCGTAACCATGGCCATCCTCATCACTGGAGTCATCTATCACATCCTCTTGGCTCCTATTACAGAACCTGAGAAATTCTGGACCCTCCGCAATTTCTTGGTTCACTATATTGTCCCTTGGGGATTGGTGCTTGATACCCTCATTTTCGATGCTAAGAAAGCCTACCGTCTCCGTGAACCAATTTACTGGTCAGTGGTCCCTCTGTCTTACTTTGCCTTTGCCCTTCTAAATGGCTTGGTTCTAAAACTCCCAATCCCAGGTGCCAAAGATAGCCCTTTCGCCTACTTCTTTATCAATGTCAATAAATTTGGTTGGAACAAGGTCTTGGTAAACGTCCTGGTCATCAGTGCTGGGTATATCGCTGTTGGCTATCTCTTATATCTCTTGAAAAAATTTATCGGTCGTAAACCAGCATAAAATACAAACTGAGCTCCAAAAAGGAACTCAGTTTTTTCTATTGCAACAAGCCCAATTTATCAAAAGCTTTGTACAAGCCATCAGCTTCAACATCGTCTGTGACTAGGTCTGCCATAGCCAAGATTTCTGGACCACCATTTCCCATGGCAACACCAATCTCACAGTATTCCAACATAGGGATATCAATCTTGGCATCACCAAAAGCAATGGTGTCCGAACGCTTAGCCCCTAAATGTTCCAAATGGACATCAATGGCATGGGCCTTGTTAATATCCTTAACACCCAAGTCACCAAATAAGGCTGTTTCACCTCGTCCTCCCCAAGTATGGGCTTCAAGCTGTGGAAAAGCTTCTTTGGAATCCAAGTGATCCTGATAGGACTCCAAAACGAAACTGACCTTGTTTAGGTCGTCACGGTAGAGTTCCCCACCATACTGGAGGCCATGAATGAAATCTTCTGGTTCCTTACCCTCAACAGACTCTGCAGATTGCCCCTTTTGAATAGCGTAAGTCTTAAGTGTCTCACGCGCCCGCTCCCGAAAATCAGGACTGGCAAAGAGGCCGTTATTACTCTCCAAATAAAAGGCAAGATGGCGCTCTGTTAGCCAATCCACAATCTTTGCTGCATCTTCCTTGGAAATCAGCTGATGCATGAGGACTTGGCCATGATGCTCCACATAAGAGCCATTGCCACCAATCATCCCATCCAAGCCAATTTCCCATAATTCAGGTTGCATTTCTGCCTTACTACGTCCGGTACAAACATAGACCAGATGCCCCTTTTCACGCGCCTGACGAATTGCCTTTACTGCTGACTCTGGAATGCGGTTATGATAATCCACCAATGTCCCATCAACATCTAGAAAAATAAGTTTTGACATGTTCTCACCTCGAGTCTTCTTTTACTTTATTATACCCTGATACTGCTCCAAGAGATAATACTTTCCTCAGACAAACTGATACTATCCTACGATAATATTGTCTCCAATCCAAAGCATTGCCATTTCTCCTGAAAGAAGCTATGATGAAGATATGAATGATTTAAAAACACTACTGAATCACCTGTCCTATAAATTAGCAGCCTATGATGCCCAAGGAAACTTTCTCTACGACAACGGTGGCGCTGACGGTAGTTTCTTCCCCCGTGAGCCTGAAAATCTGCCCGATTGGATCATGTCTGAAGTTCTAGCATCTCCTACCAAAGAAAGAAGTTATCAGATTCCAACAGACAGTTTTGATCAAGTCCTCATCCAGACCTACCAAGCTGCTATCGACAACGAAGGAAAGGTCCTAGGATTTTGGGAGACTATTTATGATTTGAAGCAACCTCTCAAGACCTATCTGGATAACTCTGCTCAAGCTCTTGTCGCCTGGTCTGATGCCACTAGTGGCGCTAGTTTCAAGGAAGAAACTGACTTTTAAGCTAAATTTCTTGCTTTAATAAATGAAAAATTCACTTAATTCAAGGATAGCTCAAAACACCTTTATTCATAAAATGTGCCTAAGTCAGCACTACAAAGGCTTTTTGGAAATCAGTCACTTTAATATCTCTCACAGAATTTATAAACATTCTATTTTGCATTTTTGCGCTATTTAAGGTAGAATGGGAGTAATGAGAAAAAGAATAAAACCGATCGTTGTTTACGTGGTTCTAGCTCTTTTAGGATTAGCATTAGTTATTGCAAATATTCACAATACGTCCAAACAACAGGCGCATCTTCAAAACGTGAAATCTGCTATTCCTTATGCTACTACACCAAAAACAACAACCAGTAGTACATCTAGCAGTTCCGACGAGGAGCTGATACTCAATCCCATTATCGACCTTTCAGGGTGGCAACTACCTCAGGATATCGATTACGATGTCTTGTCAAATCATATTTCTGGTGCTATCGTCCGCGTCTTCGGTGGATCACTGATTAGTAAGGATAGCAATGCCGCTAGTTCGAATGGGGTCGACAAATCTTTTAAAACACATATTAAAGAACTCAAAAAACGTGACGTTCCAGTTGCCGTCTATTCCTACGCTCAAGGTACTTCTGTCAAGGAGATGAAGGAAGAAGCTCGTATTTTCTACAAAAATGCTTCTCCATACAAACCGACTTATTACTGGATTGACGTCGAAGAGGAAACCATGTCTAACATGGAGCAAGGTGTCCAAGCCTTTCTCGCTGAGCTCAAACGACTTGGAGCTGAAAATGTTGGTCTCTATATTGGTGCTTATTTCATGCTCGAGCAAGAAGTTTCAACTAAAAACTTCGACGCTGTTTGGATTCCAGCCTACGGTACCGATTCTGGTTATTACGAGGCTTTACCAAACACTGAAATCGACTATGACCTTCACCAGTATACGTCTCAAGGAAGCCTTCCAGGTTTCGACAACATCCTAGATCTTAACCAAATCAATCCAGAGAAAAACAAACGTAAAACCTTTGAAAAACTCTTTGGTAAGATTAAGCAAAAACCAACTAAAAATAAGAAGACTACTTCGACAAGTTCATCTAGTAGTCAGTAAAAACCAGTGTCTAAGGCACTGGTTTTCTTCTTGTCAAATTGGTTTAGGCGTGTTAAGACGATTGTGTTATAATGGATGGTAGAAATGTATAACTTTAAAAGGAGATATGACAATGGCTAAGAAAGGCAAAGTCAAGAAAACCTTGGTTGACCAAATTCTTGATAAAGCTAAAATTGACCATGATAGCTTATCCTTCAATGGTTTAGAAGGAGAGCTTCCAGAAGATGTGGCACGTGAGAGCATTTATAAAACCCTCGCCCTTAAGGGAGATAAGACAGGACCAGTCATCGGCATCGTCCCTATCACCGAGCACCTGTCTGAAAAGAAATTAGCTAAAATTTCAGGGAACAAGAAAGTTCAAATGATTCCACAAAAGGATCTCCAAAAAACGACTGGCTATGTTCACGGAGCCAACAACCCAGTGGGAATTCGCCAAAAACACAATTTCCCTATTTACATCGATCAGTCTGCCCAAGAAGCTGGTTTCCTTATTGTCTCAGCGGGAGAAATTGGGCGCTCTATCCGTATCAATAGTCAAGAACTTGCTGATTTTGTTAATGCTGAATTTGCTGATATTAAGGAGTAATCATGAAACTGTATTTTGTACGTCACGGTAAAACTGAGTGGAACTTGGAAGGCCGACTTCAAGGCGCCAAGGGAGACTCGCCTTTGCTTAAAGAATCTGTTGAACAAGTACGTGAGCTAGGTCACTACCTCAGTGACACTCATTTTGACTTGGTCTTCTCAAGTGACCTACCACGTGCTAAAAAAACTACAGAGCTCATCATGGAGTCTCAAAAACCTAAAGCTAAAGTTACCTACACTAAAGCTTTGCGTGAATGGCAGCTTGGCAAACTGGAAGGACAAAAAATTTCACTCGTTCAGGCCATCTATCCAAAAGAAATGGATGCCTTCCGTCATAACCTAGCCAACTTCCGTGCTAATGACTTCCAAGCTGAATCTGTTTACCAGACAACCAAACGTGTGGCCGAATTTGTCAAAACACTTAAAGATAGTAATGCTAAAAATGTCCTCATTGTTGGTCACGGAGCTAACCTAACAGCTTCTATCCGTACCCTCCTTGGTTTTGAACCGGGTCTTCTTCGTAAGGCAGGAGGTCTTGACAATGCTTCTGTCACTATTCTCGAAACCAATGATTTCGAGCACTTCACTCTCAAATGTTGGAACGATACATCTTATATGGATGAACAAAACAAGATTAGCTAAACCATCGACTGACTTCATAAGACAAGCGATCCTGAACAAGGGTCGCTTTTTTGCACTCAAAAAGCCCTTAAATCTAATACTTTAAGAGCTTCACTTCCATTATTTCCACTTCGGTTCATCTGGCAAACGATTTAATTCGACACCAAAGTCTCGTGCCAAGTCCTCTAGTTCATTTTCAAAATCGTCTAGTTCCTGTAAGACAAGATCATACTGTCCTTCAGACAATAAACGCTTAAAACGAAGACCACGACTCAAGATAAATTCCACGTCTATTTTGGCAGTTCTATGGACATGTTCCCAATAGTTGTTAGCAAACCCTCTTTGCTTTTCTTCAGCATTAAGGTGGTCCGCTAAGGCATAATAAGAATCCCAAGCAACGCACTTCATCTGTTCTGCGTCTCTAACACCTTCGAAGAGATCGTCACGTTTGGCTTCGAGTGCTTCTACTTCTTTTCTCAAAGCCTCACGTTCAGCACTTAGTGCTTCAATATCATGTTTTAAGTTGTTGATTTCTACCATTTTCAAACTCCTTATCTCACGTTCTAGACAATAAAACGGCCACACGAGGCCGCTCTATTTATCTTCCATATTTCATACGAAGGATTTTTTCCTGGTTAGCATTCAAACGAAGAAGGATAACCACTTTATCAATACTCATATTGCTCTCAAGAAGACGTTCAGCCGCCATCATAAGACCATTATTGATACCTAGTTGAAGGACTGGATTTTCATTATCATTGATATCAAAGATATATTTGTTATTTGGAAGGTCGAAAAGGACTTTCACCGCTCCAAAGAGTTGCTCAAAACTATCAATTTCCAAGTCAAAGACTGGCTTAGTACCTGGTTTAAGGCTACGTCCACGGTGGTTAAACCACATAGAATGCCAACCACCATTGAAGGCCCCCATGACATCATTGTCATAAGAATCTCCAACATAGAGCGTCGTCGATGGATTCATGTCAAATTGCTCAGCTGCGAGGTTGAAGATTTCCTTCTCAGGTTTTTGGAAACCTGTCGCCTGACTGACGATGACACGCTTAGGATCAACGTAATCATAAAGTCCCAACTTCTTAACCTTTTTAAGTTGGTGCTCTGTTGGTCCATTGGTAATAATCCCCATAGGAACATTTTTTTCCTTAAGGAAATCAAGGGTCATGCGCATTTCATCAAGCATGGTGATGTTTTCCAACTCATGCTCGTAAACCTCTTGGAAATGGTTACCCGTTTCTTCATCAATTTCACGGTAGCCAAACTCCAAAAGGGTCTCTTTACAGCGCCAAAAACGGAAATACTCGGTTGTCCACTCACCAGCCATTACACGTGGAAAACCAACATCAGAATAGTGGCGGAAACGAATGTAGGCTTGATTCATGTGACTCATATCAAAGTCAGGGAAACATTTTTCCATGGCAATACGATAAGGTGCCTGTTGGTCATAAATAGTATCGTCAACGTCAAAAACAATAGAGGTAATCATCTGTCCGTTCTTTCTTATATCATTCTCTTGTCAGAGACTTTGATAAATTAAGAGGTCTAACAACTAAACTACTGCATCAGCCGCTCCTAATTTAATCTTCAGTCTTGCAAAAGTAAGCTTTAAGTCAACTGTCTTGTGGCAATCTTGCTCGTCTGTTGTTTATCAGAACGCAATTGCCCAAACAGTCTTATTATACCGTTTTTGCCCTTTCTTTTCAATTTTTGACCCCACTTAAGAAAAGATTATTCGTGTTTTGAAGATAGAAAAAGGTTTGGAACAATTTGTCCCAAACCTAAAGCATCTTGTCATATTCAGATACTTATTTAATTTCTTTGAAGGTCATTTTTTGTTTGACTTCACCCTGACCACCTTTGGCAATCTGATAATAGAAGTCTTTTGATGTGAAGTGGTCACCATAAGCAAAGACCTTATTATACTGCCATTGTGACAACTGATCGTCCTCTTTTTTACCAAGAGTCAAGGTAGTTTTTGTCACACTGTATTCCCACTTAGCTGTTTGGTCATTATAGGCCTTGTCAAAATCAGTCTGACTCTTAGCAGCATTAACCACTGTCGTACGATCTTGACTCACAAGTGCCTTGTTACCACCTTCTTGGAAGGCTACATACATGACACGATTATTGACCTCTCCGTTTAGAGAACTTGAGTATTGGTAAACCTTACCAGGCACAACACTATCTAAATGGTGTGTTCCCCAGTAATAGAAAGCACCAAATCCAGCTCCCGTAACCAAGAGACAAGCAAGAACGACACTAATAATGATATTTCTCTTTGACATGTCTTGCCCCTCTCTATTCATCACCAGTTAGATCAGAGAAAGTTGCCTCTGAGTCTGTTTCAGTGTGGCTTGAAGAACTTGATGATGAACGTTCAACACTTGATGAGCTTGAACTCATGCGTGTTTCTGTTTGAGAATCATCACTTGATGACGACTTAGATTCTGATGATTTTTCAGTGCTTGATGATGAACTTTCTTTTTCCTTGTAAACATCAACGTTGAAAGCCCACTTATCACCCTTATAACTTACCTGAATTTGAGCATATTTTGACTTGATAAGATCTGACATCTTACTATCCCTGTTAAGAGCGTCATAAATCTTTTGAGCAAGAGCCTTGGCATTAGCTTCCGTTTTGGCACCATCTTTAGGTCCATCAACAATATCTTTAGCCTTTGGCGTTTCACCTTGAAGGTAGAGAGCTGTGCTTTCAGTGTCCTTCTTAGCTGTAGCATTTACACCAGTCTTATCATCTGCATGTGAGAAGAAAGTCCATGCTGGACCACCTGAACGATTTTGTCGATAAATATTTGAGAATTCTTCTTGAACCTTGTCTTGGAAAGCATCATCAGTCAATTCTTTTTCCTTAGAACTTTCTGTACTTGCTTTGCTTTCACTACTGCTTGCTGTTGAGCTTGATGCAGAAAATGATGATCCACTTGTTGAACTTGATGAAGCATCTTTAGATTCAGATGATGACGAAGAAGAGTCCTTGCCATCTTTAGAATCTTTAGTATCTTTGTCTTTATCGTTATTATTGTTTGTCGTGTTATTTGAGAATGAAACGCTATTGTCAGAATTATCTGGAGCGTAAATCACTGTATTCTTAGAATGGTCATCAGAAACAAAAGTGCTGTTATTGATAATCACTCGGTTGTTATCACCGTAGTAGTTGTTGATAACAATCTTAGAATGTGCACAACGGTAACCATTACCAGTCACATGATAACCTGCTGGTACATCACCATCACGTTTCAAGATGAGGACATCACCTGCAAAGATAAGATCAATATTCTGAATATTGTTATCGTAGGCTAATTTTTCAATAGAAATTCCAGTCGCTTGAGAAATTCCCCACAAGGTATCTCCCCATTGAATCACGTACTGTTGACCATCTAACTGCTGTGGATTGATATTCTGAGTTGTCAAATTATTTGTAATTTGTTCAGGTGTGCTGGCAATCCAGTTTGTAATATCAGCAGCGTGAGCACTCGTTTGATTTTGATAAAAGCTATCTGCTAACACAGATACCGTAGGCATCCCAATAGGTGCTAGTAAAGCGCCAAGCATCACGGCTTTACTAACATAATTTTTCTTTTTCATCGTATTTCCTCCTTATATCATACGAAACTTACTTTGCTATTGTACACCCTTTTTATTATATTTGTCAATAAATTCTATAACTTTCTAATCAAAGATTAATGCTAGTTAACGATTTGTCCTAAAAATAGACAAATCCTAGCTTTATTTATCTGACATTTAATCATTTGTCCTATCTTTAGAAGGTGATTTATGATACAATAATTACGACTATTTTATGGAGGACTAACATGTCAAATCAACACATGGAAGAATTGAACGATCAACAGATTGTCCGTCGTGAAAAAATGGCGGCCTTGGCTGAACAAGGAATCGATCCTTTTGGTAAGCGATTCGAACGCACAGCTACATCTGGTCAATTAAAAGAAAAATACGCTGACAAAACAAAAGAAGAATTGCACGAAATCAACGAAACTGCTACTATCGCAGGTCGTTTGATGACTAAACGTGGCAAAGGTAAAGTTGGCTTCGCCCACATCCAAGACCGCGATGGTCAAATCCAAATCTACGTACGTAAAGATGCTGTCGGTGAAGAAAACTACGACATCTTCAAGAAAGCTGACCTTGGTGACTTCCTCGGCGTCGAAGGTGAAGTTATGCGTACAGATATGGGAGAACTTTCTATCAAGGCTACTCATATCACGCACTTGTCTAAAGCCCTTCGCCCATTGCCTGAGAAATTCCACGGACTTTCAGACGTTGAAACCATCTACCGTAAACGTTACCTCGATTTGATTTCTAACCGTGAAAGCTTTGACCGCTTTGTCACACGTTCAAAAATCATTTCTGAAATCCGTCGCTACCTCGATGCTCAAGGTTTCCTTGAAGTCGAAACACCTGTTCTTCACAATGAAGCTGGTGGTGCTGCTGCTAAACCTTTCATCACTCACCACAATGCACAAAACATCGACATGGTACTTCGTATCGCGACTGAGCTCCACCTCAAACGTCTCATTGTTGGTGGTATGGAGCGTGTTTACGAAATCGGACGTATCTTCCGTAACGAAGGTATGGATGCCACTCACAACCCTGAGTTCACATCTATCGAAGTTTACCAAGCTTACGCTGACTTCCACGATATCATGAACTTGACTGAAGGTATCATCCAACACGCTGCTAAAGCGGTTAAAGGTGATGGACCTATCAACTACCAAGGAACTAAAATCAAGATCAACGAACCATTCAAACGCATCCACATGGTTGATGCAATCAAGGAAATCACTGGCGTTGACTTCTGGCAAGACATGACTTTGGACGAAGCCAAAGCTATCGCCGCTGAAAAGAATGTTCCAGTTGAAAAACACTACACTGAAGTTGGTCATATCATCAACGCCTTCTTCGAAGAATTCGTTGAAGAAACCTTAATTCAACCAACATTCGTTTACGGTCACCCAGTTGCTGTGTCTCCATTGGCTAAGAAAAACCCAGAAGACCCACGCTTCACTGACCGTTTCGAGCTCTTCATCATGACAAAAGAGTACGGAAATGCCTTCACCGAATTGAACGACCCAATCGATCAATTGTCACGATTCGAAGCACAAGCTGCTGCTAAAGAACTCGGTGACGACGAAGCAACAGGCATCGACTACGACTACGTTGAAGCCCTTGAATACGGTATGCCACCAACAGGTGGACTCGGAATCGGTATCGACCGTCTCTGCATGCTTCTCACTGACACAACAACCATCCGTGATGTCTTGTTGTTCCCAACGATGAAATAAAAAGTGATATCCCATTAGTCAAATAATGGGATATTTTTATATGAGGTATAAACGTGTTCAAAAAATTACAGTCCCTATTTAAGAAAAAATCAAGTGTGGGTGAACAGGCTGATACAAAAATAGAAGAAAGCCAAGTAGACTTTCTCATAGACCGCACAGATTATTTCTTCGATCACGCACTTGTATTTTATTGTGAAGAAAACGATATCCCTTCAGAAAAACTAAGCCAATCAGATATGCAAGGGATTAGTAAAAGAGCTGCTTTTCATCTCAGTATCTTCGTCGCCTGGCTAGCAAAACATGATTTCCTGAATCCCCAAAGTGATGGATTTAACCTTGAGGATGCACAAAAACTCAAGAATGAAACGATTACGGGTACAGACTATCTCTTTAAACATCTTGATGAAAAACTCTATTCAACTGATATCAGTAACACACTCCTTCCCTTCATCTCTGATTTTTATGAAGATTACATGGATTTCTGTTATACAGTCTTGGTTGATGATGTTGCTAGAACTGAATTTGACTGGAAAATCTATCACTTAGTTGAAGATGATATTGACGAGATGTTTAGTCAATATAAGACTCACATCAGATAATATTTAAAAACGCTTCCCTCAATCGAGAGAAGCATTTTCTTATTTCCAAAATTTTGCTTTTGAAGCTGCGACCCAAGCTGACAAACAAGCAAGGGCTACTACCGCATAGATAGCGTATTGTTTCGCAGGATAAATCCATGCTTTGTTTTCTTCATGCCAGCGAGACTTCCAGAGGCCGATGTAATCTCCGGTCATTCCAGGATTTTTAAGGCGCTCCATGTAATTGGCAGGTAGGTTATCAGGCTGATTCATCTGCACGTTAATGATAAAGATAAGCAAAGCAAGCGCAATGACAACTAGGATTGCCAGGGTAATCTTTTTCTTAGCTGTTAGTTGAAATGTTTTCAATTATTTTTCTCCCTCATTTATGAAATAATCTACTCATATAGTTTAGTATAAAAAGGCAATTCTGAAAAGTCCTCTATGACACCAATGTAAGATAAGTCAAAACCTTGCACATCTTCCTCATGGTGCTATAATAAAGATGTCGGTCTGTCTAGAAATAATACACTTTTAGGCAGATATGACTTAGAAAGAGGTGTTTATGACATATTCAAAGAAGGTTTCCCTTTCTGAGGTAAACCAATCCATAGATACACCAAATAATAATCGTTTTTGGCAAAATCTTAAGGCTTTCTTAGGACCTGGGGCTCTTGTGGCAGTGGGTTACATGGATCCAGGGAACTGGATTACCAGTGTCGTCGGTGGGGCGACCTACAAGTATAGTCTGCTTTTTGTCATCTTAATTTCATCTTTAATCGCTATGCAGTTGCAACAAATGGCTGGGAAATTAGGGATTGTGACCCAAATGGACCTAGCTCAAGCGACTGCCTATCACTCGCCCAAATGGTTGCGATACACGCTTTGGGTGATTCTGGAGCTGGCCTTAATGGCGACGGATTTGGCTGAGGTGCTTGGTTCTGCCATTGCTCTTAACCTGCTCTTTGGTATTCCAATTATGGTTGCCATTCTGGTGACAGTCCTTGATGTCTTCCTGCTACTGCTCATCATGAAGCTGGGATTCAAAAAAATCGAGGCTATTGTTTCAACCTTGATTTTGACTATCTTGGTTATCTTTGTCTATCTGGTAGCCTTGTCTGAGCCTAGTATTACGGGAATCCTAGAGGGTTATCTCCCTACGCCAACGCTCTTCGAGCCACATGCTGCTGGACATACCAACCAGTTGACCTTGGCGCTTGGGATTGTGGGTGCGACCGTTATGCCACATAACCTCTACTTGCACTCATCCTTGTCACAGACTCGTAAGGTTGACTATTCTGATGGCAAAGACGTGACTAAGGCTGTCCGTTTCATGACCTGGGATTCTAACATCCAGTTGACTTTGGCTTTTGTGGTTAACTCCCTCCTCTTGATTTTGGGGGCAGCTCTCTTCTTTGGTCATGCTTCTGATATTTCAGCTTTCTCACAGATGTACAATGCTCTTCAGGACTCTAAGATTGCTGGTGCGGTAGCTAGTTCGACACTTTCAACACTCTTTGCCTTGGCGCTCTTGGCTAGTGGTCAAAACTCTACCATTACTGGTACTCTGACTGGCCAAATTGTCATGGAAGGCTTTCTCCATATGAGGTTACCGCAGTGGGTAATTCGTTTATTCACACGTCTCTTCGCCTTGCTACCTGTTATCGTTGTAGCTATTCTCTACGGTGATCAAGAAAAGACTCTGGATCAACTGCTAGTTTATTCACAGGTTTTCCTTTCACTTGCCTTGCCATTCTCTATCTTCCCTTTGATTTACTACACTTCTAAGAAATCACTCATGGGAAAACACGTCAATGCTAAGTGGAATACTTTCCTTGGTTATGCCATCGCTATTGTCCTAACCATTCTCAATCTCAAACTTATCATTGATACGTTTTAAACAAAAAATAAGGCCAGCGCCATGCTGACCTTGTTTTAGTTTTTGAAGGCGTCAACGAGAACTTGGAATTCTTCATTGCTAAGGGTAATCCCCTTACCCATCTTGGTATGGTCTGGACTCCATGTACGGATGTCATACTTAGCCGGTGCGCCATTAAAGCTCACACGATTGAGTTCCTTAGTCCAGCCCTTGTCATTCTCAGACAAGACCAAGAGTTTTTCTTCAATTTCAAATGAAAATTCTGCCATTTGCTTACCTCCACTAGCTTTATTCGTTTTTTTCTGTGAAAATTGTGTGTTTTAGAAAGAAGTTATCCACAAAATTTCACCTTTCATGCTATAATTATTTTATCAAGAAACGAGGGAAATGACCATGATAAACTTTTTAGAAGCGGTAAAGCATCAGCTTCATCAGTTTGTGGAAACAGGTCACAGCAAACCTGTCCACCTAATGCAAAATCAGCTTATCAATGATATCTATCACGCTATAGATCATAACCAAATGGTCATGCTGACATCCAATCAGAAGACCTATAAGGGCTACATCAACCGTTATGACAGAGAGCGACAAGCCATCTTTATCGAGCAAGATAAGATCATCAGCATGATTGAACTAAAAGAAATCAAACGTCTAAAAATCATATCACAACGAGGTTAAGTTTATCAGTTAACCTCGTTTTATTATGAGGTTGACTATTTCAGAAGTGCTTGTTATAATAAGTTAACTATTAATTTATGAAAGGTTAACTAAAAATGACGCAAAATCGTACATTGTCACTCATACTTCCCGCCTTCGGTGCTGCTATCATTGCCGCACTGGCTCAAATTGTTATTCCTATCGGTGCAGTTCCCATTACGCTTCAGACTTTTGCTGTTGGACTGGTTGCTGCCATCCTTAAGCCAAGAGAGGCAACTCTTGCTGCCACCCTCTACCTTATCCTAGGCGCTATTGGTCTACCGGTTTTTGCAGGAGGTGGCGGTGGGCTCCAAGCCTTCTTTGGTCCTTCAGCTGGCTATCTGCTTGCCTACCCATTTTTTGCACTTGTCACATCTGCACTGGCTCATGCTAAGACTCCTATCTGGAAGATCTTTTTGGCTTTTGTTTTGGGAGATGCACTTGTCTTTGTCGGTGGTATCCTTAGCCTGCACTTTCTTGGAAAGATGGGATGGTCTGCAGCTGTAGCAGTCGGTTTGACACCCTTTATCATCCCAGACCTTTTAAAAGGTCTGATTGTCGCTTTGGTGACTAAGCCAGTTTTAAAGGCTCTTAAAAATCATAGCTACTTTAACTAAAAAAAAGATTGAAGACTTTGTTCGTGTGAACAGAATCTTCAATCTTTTTATTTTTCAAAATAAATATCATAGTGCTTTGAACAAGCTGGGTTGAAGGCACTATGACAATTGGGACAGGCTACTGCCTCTTGATATTCCTCAATAGTCATCTCATGCCGACAAACGCCACAAATAAGGACCTTGTCCTGTTTCAACTGACAGGGATAAGCTCGAAAGCTATGTTCCTCCAAGCTATCATGACACTGATAACAGGCATAATACTTCAGACACTCAAAGCATTTTAAGGCAACAATATCTAGTGTGGAATGGTAGTGCTGGCACCTACTCTGGTCATCTACCAGGAGGCCATTGATTTGTCTTGTCATTAGGCACGAACAGTTTTACTTGAACCATCTTTTTGGTAGAGGTTAATCAAACCTTCTTTAGTTGAACGAATCATGTCACCAGGTTTAACTTCTTGTGGCACGGTAATTGTAAGAAGTTCCATTGGGTTTGGTGCACGGTCAATCTTGTTACCATTAGCATCGTGAAGGTCTTTGATATCACATTCAAAATGACGGAAGCCTGGTCCGTAGAATTCAACATGGTCACCTTCGAGAATAACGTTACGTTGACGGATTGTAGCTGTCATAGTGGCTGGATCAAAGTCTACTACTTCACCAACGAATTTGTATTGTGGAATCTTACGACGGGCACCAAAGAGTTGCTCGTTTTCTGTTGGTGTCTTGTAGTAGAAACCTGTTGCCAATTCACGTTGGGCAACTTTCCAGAGTTCGTTAATCAAATCATCTTTGATGGCATAAAAGGCTTCTGCACTTTCCATGTAAGCGTCACAGGCAGCCTTGTAACAGTTGGCAACTGTTGATACGTAGTGGACAGATTTCATACGACCTTCGATTTTAAGGCTGTCAACACCATTATCGATAAGGTCTGGGATATTTTCAATCATACACATGTCAACGGCTGACATTGAGTATTCTTCAGGAACTTCACCGTGGATACTCTTTCGCTCTTGGCCGAATGGCATGTCGTAAAGATCATATTTCCAACGGCATGACTGTGAGCAACCACCACGGTTGGCATCACGGTCTGACATGTGGTTAGAAAGGGTACAGCGACCTGAGTATGAGATACACATAGCACCATGGACAAAGGCCTCAATTTCAAGGTCCGTACGTTTACGGATTTCAGCCAATTCCTCCATAGTAACCTCACGTGCCAAAACAACACGGGTCAAGCCATACTGTTTCCAAAAATGGAAGGTTTCAACGTTTGTCGCAGATGCTTGCGTTGACAAGTGGATATTAAGTCCTGGAGCGTAGGTTGAACAGATTTCAATCAAGGCTGGGTCAGATACGATAACGGCATCGAGTCCCATATCACGCAATTCACGGAACCACTCACCAGCTCCTTTTTCATTTCCTTCATGGGTAACCATGTTTGAAGCGACGTGCACATCAACACCTCGTGCGTGAGCGTATTCGATACCTTCGCGAAGCTCATCCATGGTAAAGTTTCCGGCACGGCTACGCAAACCATAGGCTTGTCCACCAACGAAAACAGCATCTGCGCCGTAATTTACAGCGACTTTCAATTTTTCCAAAGTCCCAGCAGGTACCAAAACCTCTGGGCGTTTTTTAGTTGTAGTCATAATTTCTCCAATTTGCAAGATTGTCGATTTTTGTTTTTAGAAGTCTCCTTCGTTCCCTGAAAATGGAAAACTCTCAAACGAAGGAGGAAGGGTTATTATTTTACACGGTCAGGTTCATAATCATAGAAACCTGTGTCCAAACCACGGTTGCCTGGGTGTAATTTATGAATAGCCTCATCAAAGAGGAAGGCTTGATCTTGTGAAAATTCGCCAGCCTCGATGAGGTCACGAGCCTTCACAAAATACTCAGTGATTTTTACGAAGTTTTCACCTGGGCAATAAACACCATCTAACTTCCAGTGGTCAAAACCATGTTCAACGAGTTCTGAAAGTTTAGTCATCATATCCAAGTCATTGTTGGCAAAGATATGTGTTCCATGCAAGTCTTCGTAAACTGAGTAGTGAGAATCTGGATCTCCTGGCTCAGAAAGGAAGAGGTCACGTTCTTTGGTAACAGCTTCATCCGTTTTGATAAAGTTGTAGTAGTTTTGAAGAAGTGGTCGTTTTGAATGGTGAATGATACTTGCACCGTAAACCAAAACCTCAGCTGGAATTTGAAGATTTTCAGCCATGATGAAGAGTTCCGCAGACGGAATTTCACGAGCCAAAACAGCTTCAGAAGCTCCAGCCTGTTTGCCCCAGAAATTAATCTGACGGCTAGAGGTTACCATGGTTGAAGCATCATAAATCATTTTGAAGGGACGTTTGTCACGGTTACAGATGTAGAAAACCCCTGCATCACCAACCGTGATGTAATCTGCCTTGATTTCTTCAAGAAAATCAAGGTAGTCTGGAAGAGCATCCATCATACCTTGGTGCATGAGGGCGTTAACGGCAACAGTCAATTCCTTGCCAGACTCATGTACCAGCTCTGCAATCTTTCGCATCTCTGCGAATGAAAAAGGCTTAGGCAAACGAAGGCCAAAAGCTTTTTCGCCGATGTAAATACGATCTACGCCAAGTTCTAGGAGCTCACGTGCCTGCTCGTAGCTCTCAGCAGTCGCTGTAATCACTATTTTTTCCATAACTCACATTATAGCACAAATGATTTGATTTTTTTAGAATTTTTAGGTTCAAATATCAGTATCTAAATATTTTAAAATAGTTTTTTAATACTATAATTTTCACAAAAATCAAAAAAAACTTTTCAATATAAAATTTTTATGGTATTATTAATGAGATTCTAAATAGTGAAATACTGACTAAGTATTTTAACCTACACGAAAAAGTGGTTTAGGTATGTTTAGGTATTTTATATAGAAAGGAGGCAGACATGGCTGACAACTTACACCGTCAATTTGATCACATTGAAGATTTCGAGACTGAGCATCCTCAAACGACGAATTATCAAGATTATCAAGGTCTAAATAGTAATAGTATTAAGCTACAAGATATGATTTTCTTTGGACGTATCTCAAGCTTCTGTGTTTCAACAGTCCTAGTTGCCTTCCTTTTCTTAGTAGCACAGGTGGCTACCTTCTGGGCCTTCTTCTGGGCTATTACCATTAGCGTCATTGGTCAGATAGGCATTTATGTCCTAATCGAATATTATAAAGAACAAAAACGTTGACTGCTGGTCAACGTTTTTTTCGTACTAAAAAAAGAAAGCATCATGTGCTTTCTTTATTATTTTACTTCTGCTGCTTCTTCAGAGATATCTTTAATATCAATGACGATATCATCAACGATAGCTTTTGTTTCTGCTTCAACGTCCGCTTGTTCAGGAGTTACTTGAGCTGTTTTCTCCTTGATAAGTTCAAAGCTTTCTTTTGCAAAGTCAGCAACTTGAGCTGTTTTTTCTTGAACGGTTTTTGTCAAATCATCTGCAGTGATTTCACCATTTTCAAATTTTGTTTTGTAGTCTTGGAAAGTATCGACTGCCAAATCTTTGTAGTCGCTAGCTTTTTCCACTACTTGATTTTGATAAGCTTTAGGATCTTCTTTGAATGAAGCGATTTCTTCATCGATACGTGATTTAACAGCTTTACCTTTTTCAGTTGTAAAGAAGTAAGCTGCCGCAGCTCCAGAAGCTGCACCAATGATTAGGATGTTTAAAAATTTACTCATGAAAAGACCTCCTTATTTTTTCTTGTCTTTTTTACCAAATAGTTTTGAAGCAACTTTACCGATAGTAAAGGCTGAACCCGCCTTACCGACACTTGCTCCTGCTGCACTTGCTTTAGCACCGAGGTAACGAGCTTCAGTATTCAAGTCAGAAACACTTTCTGAAAGCTCAGCCACTGCTACAAAGAGAGGATCGATTGTTTGAACTTTTTCATTAACATCTTCAACCAAGACGTTTGCCTTAGCCAAGATTTCATTTGTTTGATGAAGGGTTACATTAATGTCTGTACGAAGCACAGCAACTGTTTCTTCAACTTCTTTGACCACATGACGTGTACGAAGTAGGGTAGGGATCAATGCAATGAGGAACGCAGCAAGTGCGATTGCGATAATAAGAAATGCAATTTCTGCCATAGTTTAGAACTCCTTTGACCTTTTTAAAAGGTCGCTACAAGAAAACTGAAGTAAACTCTCCAGTTTCCAGTGACCTTTGTTATGATAACTTTCATTATATTATAACAAAGTCTGAGCTATATGACTAGTTTTTCATTTTATAATCTGCCTCTGGACGTTGCTTTCGCAAATATAGTAAGATAGCACCCAAGATGATAATGGCGATGCTGACCCATTGAGAAACACGCAAGCCAGCAAACATGAGGCTATCGGTACGCATGCCTTCAATGACAAAACGTCCAAGACCATACCAGATAAGGTAAAATGAGGTCACATCTCCTTGACGTAGTTTCTTATTAAAGCGTCTTAGTCCTAGGATAGTGATAAATCCGACTAAGTTCCAGAGACTTTCATAAAGAAAGGTCGGTACACGATAACTCCCATCAATGAACATCTGCTGGCGAATAAATTCTGGGACATAATTCAGATGACTAACTGCTCTTCCGTAAGCCTCTTGGTTAACAAAGTTTCCCCAGCGACCGATACTCTGAGCAATCATAACGCCAGGTGCCGCGATATCTAGAAAATCCAAGACAGCAATGGCATGACGTTTCGAAAACCAATAGAGGACAGCTGCACCAGCAATCAAGCCACCATAAATGGCAATTCCGCCATTCCAAATCGCAAAAATTTCTGAAGGATTCTGACTGTAGTAAGACCACTGGAAGATCACATAGTAGAGCCTTGCACCAACAATGGCTATAGGAAAGGCAAGAAGAATAAAATCTAGGATGTTTTCAGGGTCAATTCCCTTTTCGGGAGCCCAACGCTGAGCCAGATAAACGGCTAGTAAAAGACCAGATACGATACAGATGGCATACCAATGAATACTAATGGGGCCAATCCTTAGAGCAATAGGATCAATAGTAGCTAACATTAGTCTTCACCATTCTTACTAATGAGGTTGGTCAAGCGTTCCTCAAAGGTTTTGGTTGCATCAAATCCCATTTGCTTAGCACGGTAGTTCATAGCTGCAGCCTCGATAACAACTGATACGTTACGTCCTGTCTTAACAGGAATACGGACACGTGGAATCTTAACGCCTTGCAATTCTATTTCTTCGTTTCCGTTTCCAAGACGATCAAAGATCTTACCGTCTTCAAAATTTTCAAGATAAATGGCCAACTGAACTTGAGAGGAATTACGGACAGCACTAGCTCCGTAGAGACTCATGACATCAATGATACCAACCCCACGAATTTCAAGAAGATGGCGGAGGATTTCCGCGGGCTCACCCCAGAGAGTCTCCTCATCCTTAGCATAAACATCCACACGGTCGTCAGCGACAAGACGGTGACCACGTTTCACCAACTCAAGCCCTGTCTCACTCTTACCGATGCCAGAGTCTCCTTGAATAAGAACTCCCATCCCGTAGATATCTACCAAAACACCATGGACACTAGTTCGTTCAGCTAATTGCGAGTTAAGATACCAAGACATGTCACCTGAAAGCGACGATGTGCCGTTTCGTCCTTGAAGAACTGCTACACCATTTTCCTTAGCAGCTCGAAGCATCTCTTCCGGAATCTCAAGACCACGCGCCACGATAACAGCTGGAGTTTCCGCTTTAAACATATTCGCAAAAACAGAATAACGGTTGTAATCAGTCATGGTTTTAAGGTAGGACCACTCCTTCATCCCAACCAACTGAAGTCGTTCAGGTGAATAATAGTCAAAATACCCCGTCATTTCTAAACCAGGACGAGAGATATCAGCTGTTGTTATCGCTTTTGCCAAAAGCTCCTTATTTCCATAGACAACCTTGAGTTTAAGCCTATCAACCAGCATTTTAACAGTTACTGTCATGTTATTTCCTCCGATTATTTACTAGTTTCATTGTATCATAAAAAGGTTTTCAATGCGGTTCTCAAAGCAAAAAAGACCTATGACTAGCACTAAGGCCAATCATAGATCTTTTCTATTATAATTTACTCACCAATTCCACTCGTCTTCTACAGGTTCAGCGTTTTTACGTTTACGTCCATCCTTGAGTTTGATTTCGGGATAAATATCTTCTTTGTAAGGAAGGAGAAAGGCTAAAACCAAGTATAGAAAGATTCCAAACTGTGTTGAAACCATGAGAATGATAGCCAAGATACGAGCCAAAGCTAGGTCCCAACCAAACTTATCTGCCAAACCTGCAACAACACCGGCGACGAGTCTATTTTTTCGTGTTTTATAAAAACGATTTGACATGGTCTTCTTCTCCCATCATTTCTTTGATTTAATTATATGATTTTTTTAAATTAAAAAAATCAGCCCTAGGACTGATTTAGAAAAATGAGCTTACCTCGACACAGACCGCATCCAAACTTCTGTGTATTGACACGGCGTTTGCGACGGTAGATATGACCACAAGATTGGCACTGATAGAGGTAGTACTTCTCCTTTTGACCTTGCATCTTTGGAGCGTATCTAAGGCCTTCAACCTTGGCTAGTAAGTCCTTAAAATCTCTATCAACATGCTTGTAGCCCTTACCTTGAAAATAAAGGTGATAATGACAAAGCTCGTGGCGGACGATTTTTCGAAAGGTCTCAAGACCATGTTCCTCATAGAGTTTTGGATTGAAATCTAAGTGTCCATCCTTGGGAAAGAACCGCCCTCCAGTGGTCCGGAGACGCTTGTTCCACAAGGCTTGATGTTTAAATTCCCAGCCAAAATCTTCTATAGAAACAGTCTTAACATAATCAGTTAGATTCACGTGGATTCACCAAGGAGAGGTTAAGTTTTTCATGCTCCAAATCAACTTTTGATACCCACACGGTAACCAAATCCCCAACAGAAACGACCTGACTTGGGTGGTTAACGAAGCTCTTGCTCATCTCAGAGATATGGATAAGTCCATCCTCATGGACACCGATATCCACAAAGGCACCAAAGTCCACAACATTTCGGACTGTCCCTTCAAGTTTTTGTCCGACTGACAAGTCTTTGAGTTCAAGAACATCCTGACGAAGCACTGGTGCTTCAAAATCATCACGGAGGTCACGACCTGGTTTCAAAAGGTCAGCGATGATATCTTTAAGGGTTTCCTGACCAAGCCCTAGCTCTTCTGCTGTTTCTTTAAGATTAAGAGCCTTCAATTTCTCTTTGGCAGAGTCGTCCAAATCTGTGATATCCAACTGCTTGAAGAGGTCTTTTACCGCTGGGTAAGACTCTGGGTGGACCCCTGTATTATCCAAGATATTCTTGGCATTTGGGATACGGAGGAAACCAGCTGCTTGTTCGAAGGCTTTGGCACCGAGACGTGGAACTTTTTTGATTTCAGCACGTGATGCAATCTCACCATTTTCCTCACGGTAGGCGACGATATTTTCAGAGATGGTCTTGTTGAGTCCTGACACATGTGACAAGAGGGTACTACTTGCCGTATTGACATTGACACCGACTTGGTTAACCACGGTATCAACGACGAAATCAAGATTTTCAGACAGTTTCTTCTGGCTAACATCGTGCTGGTATTGGCCTACTCCGATTGATTTAGGGTCAATCTTAACCAACTCGGCCAATGGGTCTTGGAGACGACGGGCAATAGAAATGGCAGAGCGTTTTTCGACCGTCAAATCTGGAAACTCATGGCGAGCCAACTCTGATGCAGAGTAGACAGAGGCACCACTTTCATTGACAATGACATAAGAAGTTTCTGGGAAATCCTTGAGGACTTCTGCCACAAAAGCTTCACTTTCACGGCTTGCTGTTCCATTACCGATCGCAATAATCTCAATGGCATACTTTTTGATGAGGTCAGCCAAGTCTTTTTTAGCCTGTGCGATTTTAGCCTGACTTGCTGGAGCTACTGGATATATAACTTGCGTTGTAATGAGCTTACCAGTTTGGTCAACCACGGCCAACTTAGCCCCTGTACGAAAGGCTGGGTCAAAACCAAGTACCATCTTGCCTTTAAGTGGCGATACTAGAAGGAGGCTTCGAAGATTTTGAGAGAAAAGTTGAATAGCACCATCTTCTGCTGCTTCAGTCAATTCACTTCGGATACGACGCTCCATAGCTGGAATGATTTTCTTCTTGAGAGATTGATTGATAACTTCCTCGATATAGTCATTTTTTTGTTTGAAACGAGCACTGTAGAAACGGTGCATTTTCTCAAGATTGTGCTTAAAACTTACCTTAATAACGCCTAGTTTCTCACCACGGTTAAGGGCTAACGTACGGTAACCTTGAAGTTTAGACACCTTATCCTCAAAATCATAGTAAATCTTGAAAGTTTCTTTTTCATCCAGCGATTGATCCTTGAGGGTTGAAGTGATGTCACTGTTGTTCCAGATTTCGTTGTAGGTCCAAGAGCGCAAGCTATTGTCCTCAGAAAAGGCCTCAACCAAAATATCCACAGCACCCGCAAGAGCCTTATCAGCTGTTGGAAAGACTTCAGATGTCAGCTTTTCAGCTTCAGCCTTGAGGTTGGGACTATTTTGCAAGATAAGACGAGCCAAGGGGAAAAGACCTGCTTCACGAGCAATAGTCGCTTTAGTGCGGCGTTTTTCCTTATAGGGGAGGTAGAGTTCTTCCACGTCTGCCAACTTTTCAGCAGCTTCAATGGCTGCCTTGAGGTGGTCAGTCAATTTGCCCTGTGCCTCGATCTTAGCCAAAACCGTTTCCTTGCGGTCTTGAAGAGTGGTCAAGGACTTGTCCATATCAATGATAGCCTTGATTTGCGTTTCATCCAGATTGCCTGTTTTTTCCTTACGGTAACGGGCAATGAAAGGAATGGTATTGCCTTCTGCGGTCAATTCCAAAACTGTTTCAACTTGTTGTTTTTTTAGGCCCAATTCCTGAGCCAATGTCTCTAGATTACGATTTTCCATAAGTTCTATTATACCACGATAGGAGATTTGCTTGGGCAGAAAACCTTGTAGCTGAAGCGAGAATTTTTGAGCAAGAGGTAGTATAATAGAAAGGTAAACCTATTGTTAGGGGCTATTTCTAACAGAAATGATGCCCTTAGTATCTTTTTGCAACTGAACTCGGGCTATTTCTTTCGGAAAATAGATGCATCTTCCTAGAAGCAGAGCTTCTTCGTCTGATGCCCTAATTTTCTCTTAGAAATGACGCCCTTAGTATCTTATTTAAACTCGGAGGCTTTTTATGGCGGTTATTCAGAAAAAAACAAATGAACTTGAAAGCATGATGGCATCTTTTGCGGCTATCCCTGATTTTGAGAAGGCGGGAACTGATCCTAAGAAGGACAAACGTCTTCAAGAAGATAAGAAGAAATAATAGTTATGGCTATTTTTCATCAACTACCAGATAGCGTTTTGCAGCTTCTGGCAGTTTTTCTATCTATTATTATCGAAGCCCTGCCCTTCGTTTTACTAGGAAGCATCTTGTCTGGCTTTATCGAAATCTTCGTGACTCCTGAAAAGGTCCAAAACTTCCTGCCGAAAAACAAGGTCCTGGCTATTCTCTTTGGAACTCTAATTGGTTTTATTTTCCCTTCTTGTGAGTGTGGGATTGTTCCCATTATCACGCGCTTTTTAGAGAAAAAAGTGCCTAGCTACACGGCTATTCCTTTCATGGCAACAGCTCCTATCATTAATCCAGTCGTTCTCTTTGCGACCTATACGGCCTTTGGGAACTCTTGGTACTACGTAATTTTACGTTTCCTCGGGGCTTTCTTGATTGCCATAATTTTGGGAATCTTGCTGGGCTTTGTGGTGGATGACCAGATTCTCAAGGATAATCGTAAGGTCAGTCATGTGCACGACTATAGTGGTTTGTCAGCTGGTAAGAAAGTTTTTCAAGCCTTGGTTCATGCGGTAGATGAATTTTTCGACACTGGGCGTTACCTGATTTTCGGGAGCCTGGTGGCCGCAGGGATGCAGACCTACCTACCGACCCGTATCCTCACGACAATCGGTCATAATTCAGTGACAGCCATCCTGATTATGATGCTCCTGGCCTTCATCCTCTCCCTTTGTTCAGAAGCCGACGCCTTTATCGGGGCTTCGCTGCTCTCTAGTTTCGGAGTGGCACCAACGGTGGCCTTCCTTATCATTGGTCCTATGGTTGATATCAAGAACTTGATTATGATGAAACACCAGTTTAAGACACGCTTTGTTGGTCTCTTCGTAGGAACCGCAAGTCTGGTGACAATCATTTACTGTCTGGTATTGGGGGTGATTTAATGTTACGTTTTCTCATCTTATCTGGGTATTTTGAGCTGGTCATGTACTTGCAAGTTTCTGGCAAGCTCAACCAGTACATTAATATCCACTACTCCTACCTGGCCTACATTTCCATGGTGCTTTCCTTTATCCTCGCTGTGGTTCAACTCATTGTTTGGATGAAACAGATGAAGGTTCACTCGCATTTGTCAGGTCGAGTAGCCAAGGTAGCCAGCATCGTTCTCTTGGCCTTTCCAGTCCTCACGGGGCTCTTGGTGCCAACAGTAACCTTGGATGCCAATACCGTGTCAGCTAAGGGCTATCATTTTCCACTGGCGGCAGGGAGCGATCCTAATCAGGCCGACCAAGAGGGAACGACTATTCAGTACTTGAAGCCAGACACCAGCTCCTACTTCACCTCTTCAGCTTATGAGAAGGAAATGACCAGAGAGCTCGCCAAGTATAAGGGAAGTGAAACCATCCAGATTACCACGGAAAATTACATGGAAGTCATGGAGCTCATCTACCTCTATCCTAACGATTTTGTGGGCAAGAAGGTCACCTATACCGGTTTTGTCTACAATGACCCACAAACCAAGGGTTATCAGTTCATCTTCCGTTTCGGTATTATCCACTGTATCGCCGATTCAGGTGTTTACGGACTGGCGACGACAGGAAGTGACCAAACCTTTAAGGACAATACCTGGGTGAAAGTCACTGGTACCATCACTGTGGATTATTATCAAAATCTCAAACAGAGCCTGCCTATTCTCAATTTGACTGAGGTCAAAGAGGTCGGTCAGCCTGACAATCCCTATGTTTATCGCGTATTTTAAAAAGCCAAGTTCAGTTGAACTGGCTTTTTCTTCTTGTGCAAAATGGATTTGTCTAGGCTTCTTTTGCTAGGGCTACTGCTTTTTCAAGGGCTTGGTCCGTCGACTCACAGATATTATCTGGACCAATAGTCTGGATGAAGCCTGATTTTTCGAGAACTCGGTAGGGTTGGGCGTTAACGTGAGAAAGAAGCAAGGTCATTCCACGTTTTTCGCAGATAGCAAGCGTTTCCTCAAGAGCATCCAGACCAGAGATATCCATGGCTGGAACATTGCGCATGCGTAGGATAAGGACATTCTTACCGTCGTCATTGATCACATTCAAGAAATTATTGGCTGCACCAAAGAAGAGGGCACCAAAAACTTCATAGACGACTGCATTTTTAGGGACTTGTTTCAAGTCGCTGTCCTCGGACAAAACTGGATCGTCCAGATTTTCCTTGTCCACCCACTGACGGATTTGAGCCACGTCTGACATGCGTTTGAGGAAGAGGAAGGCTGCTAGGACCATACCAAATTCAATGGCAATCACTAAGTCAAAGAAAACGGTTAAGATAAAGGTTACGATAAGGACTGCTACGTCACTCTTAGGAGCACGTTGAATCATACGAACGACAGTACGCCAACCGCTCATGTTATAACCGACAATCATTAGGATTGAGGCCAAACAGGTCATAGGAATCAATGAGGCATAAGGCATGAGAAAGAGTAAAATCAGAAGCAAGGTAAGAGCATGAACCATCCCCGCTACTGGTGTCCGTCCTCCATTTTTAACATTGGCTGCGGTACGGGCGATGGCACCCGTTGCAGGAATCCCGCCAAAGAGGGATGACATGATATTCCCAACACCTTGGCCAATCAATTCAGCATTAGAGCGATGATTACCACCAATCATCCCGTCTGAAACAACGCAAGAAAGTAGGGATTCAATGGCTGCTAGTATGGCAATGGTGAAGGCTGGCGACATCATTTGACGAATCAAAGAAAATGATAGGTCAGGAACTGTGAAACTTGGAAGTCCTGCTTTGATGGTGTAAAGATCACCAATGGTTTTGACTGGGAGATGACCAAAAGCTACGATGGCTGTGGTCACAATAATTGCAACCAAAGACCCCGGAATTTTCTGAGAAAGGCGTGGCCAAAAGATTTGAATGACTAGGGCCAAGATACCAATTGCAAGTGTCAGCCAGCTAATACTTGAAAGATGCTTCCCATAAGCTAGAAGTTTTTCTAAGAACTCAGCTGGCACGGACTTCATCTCAAGGCCCAGAAAATCTTTAACCTGTCCAGCCACAATCCCAACAGCTATCCCCAAGGTAAAACCAAGTGTGATGGTTTTGGGAATGAACTTGATCAGGTCACCAAAACGCAGGAGTCCCATGATAATAAGCATGAGTCCCGCCATGAGCGTGGCAAGGGTCAAACCAGCCATACCATACTGGGCAATGATGCCATAGATGATAACAACGAATGCTGCAGTCGGTCCACCAATCTGAACCCGACTACCTCCCAAAAAAGAAATAAAAAAGCCTGCAACTACTGCTGTGTAAAGACCTTGTTCGGGATTGACACCAGAGGCAATGGCAAGGGCAATCGACAAGGGCAGGGCAATAATAGCCACGATAACTCCTGCAATCAGGTCCTTGATGAACTGCCCCTTAGAATAATTCCTGATGGTTGTGAAAAATTTTGGTGTGATATATTTTAAAGCGTCCATTTTTTCCTCCTAACTACTATCCTAAAACTCTTTGACTTAACTCTTTTTTCAATGAGTGTCAGACGCTTATCATTTTTACAGTCTTATGATAGCACAGGAAGTCCCCATTTTCTAGGGGATTGGGAGATGTAAACGTATTATTTCAAGAATTTTTCAACTTTCTTAGTTTAGAAATGAAGGCATCAAAAAAAAAAGTCCAGACTATGGACTTGTTTTGACTTTTCATGGCTTGATAGATTTCTCTTACATTACCAACTGGTTGGTAAGGAAATCGGAATGTTAAGCTTGACCTTCATCTTGCTGTTGGTTACAGTGGCTTGCTCAATTTCGTAGCCGATTTCAGGAAGCTTGAGCTGAATCTGATTGTTAACCATGCGAACACCACTGCTTGACTGGGCAATACTCTTCTTGAGGTAAGGCAGAACCAGTGATTTTGGAACTGGAAGGCGACCCAGGTGGGCACCTGCCAAATCTAGTAGGATGACTTCCTTGTTAGTGCTGACCGTAAAATCAAGGCTAAATGTTGATCCGATAGGCCCAAGAGATACGGGAACCTTAGCTGTTAGATAGGAATCATTCAACTCTACGCTACTGTTTTGCAAGGTCTCGTCATTAGAATCAGCCATGCTTGCTTTTAGGATTTGACGAAACTGATTACTGTCAAGATTAATCTCAGTTGAAACCCCGCCTGATGAAAGGGACGCCCCACCAATACCAGCCTGGGCTAAATCAGCAAGGGATGTTTGTGTTGATACATTTTTTAATTGGTCCTGACTGTCGATCTTGTCCGGAATAAGTAGAGCCGCCACTGCAAAAAAGAGCACAATGACGAGGACAATGAGTCGTTTAAACCATTTCCACATAGGGATACCTCATTTCAATTTTTCACTTTTGACGTCTATTGTACTGTAATCAAGGGAAAAAAGCGAGTAAGAACTGGAAATTCTCTCATATTTTCTTAATGCAGGAGATATGGCTCCAGAACTTCAAAGACTTTTAAGTAAGCATTGGCATAAAGGTGGACGCCGTCATAGGTGTGCTCAGCCTTCTGCTCTTTCCTATCATTGACCAAATCAGCATTACAATTAATGAAGTGGCAGCCATAGGTTTTGGCGATTTCCTCAAGAGCCTGGTTGCAACGGTCAAGATTTTCAGGTGTCCGCAGTTTCATCCACTGAATTGAAGCCTTGGTCTGCCAAGGCAGATGAAGATTGGCTGGATAAAAAGCCATCAGGTAAATCTTGGTATTTGGCAATATAGCTTGTGTTTGCTCCAGAATTTGACTAATATTTGCTGTCAGATGTTGGAACCACTGATTTCCATAAGGCTCCTCGGTCATGTCATTGGTACCGATATTGATGAAAACCTTACTCGGTTGCAAATCCAAAAGTAGAGGATGGATATGCTGGAGAAATTCATCCGTATTCAAACCGCTGATACCTCGATTGTAGATGATGTCGTCGATACTTCTACTCCTAGCGATTTCACAAATGGGAAAAAGCTCCATGAGAGAGGAGCCCGTGAAGAGCGTCTCTCCCTTGATAGCGACCTCATTTAGGTACTGATAGTTTTTAAGTTTGATATCTTTTAATTCATCCATGATAACTTTCTTCTATATAATTTTATCTAAATGAGGGAGAAGGCAAAGAGCAACCCTACAACCGTATTGGCCAAGGCGTGGATAAAGACACTTGGAAGAATGGACCCACTTGCTTTTTTCTCATTGATAGCACCAAAAACGTAAGCTATGAGACTGATAAAGACCAAAATGGCAAAAGCCTTAAGGTAACCAGTTAGTTGCATAAACATAAGTGCATGGATGAGACCAAATAAGAGAGACTGAACCAGATTTGCTCCTAGAAATCCTAGTTTTCCTTGCATCCTTTTTAATAGAAAACCTCTAAAGAAGATTTCTTCTGGCAAGGCAGTCCCTAAGATAGCATAGGCTAGAATAGCAGGAAGAGCTCCAATTCCATTTCCAGAAAAATCTGCTGTGGCCGTTTGGCTAGAGTCAAACCAACTAAAGACCACAATCGAAAAAAGAAGAAAAAGTAGACTAATACCCAAAATGGTCAGTAGTAATCGCCTCTTCTGCTGGGTTTGAACTTTCTTCAACCCAATCCAGTCAAAGAAACCGACCTTTTTCCTGCTCCAAATTAACCAAGTGATAAAAGGAATGACAGAGACTATGAGCAGTTCCATAATACCGCTCATAAGTTTAGACATAAATAGGGTCATAAGTTTGTCCTCCATTTCTAATCAAAAGACAGCTTCGTTCTTTTGAAAACGATTACCTTTACACCTTGATTATACTACTTTTAGAGGAAGAGAAAGCTCATTCTCACCAATCTTGCCAGGTTTCTTTGGCACGAATCACACGTTTTTGCTCATAGTCAATATGGTAAACACGCCAGCCACCAATCCAATCGTCCTTCAGCTTGTACTCAACACTTCCTTGAAGGTCGTCACCCTTGCCCAAGAGTTTCTCCACTTCTTCTCTCGTCATACCCTCAAGCTGATACTGACGGTGAAAACTCCACATGAGTTTGTGTCGCATGGGAGCTGGTGTTTGAGCCCATTTTTCAGACGTAAACACCCGATCACGAGGGACAATGATTGCAAAATGAACCAGACAAATGATTTCGATAATTAAGCACAAGGCTTTTCGCAGTTTTGGTCTAGTTTCTGGGGTAAGGTGTGCCATAGGACTACCTTACTTTCTCTTGCTTCCAATGGTCATCCAAAATCACTGTGTGCTCTTTAGAAAAGCGAATAAGGATGTCTCTGGCAACTTGTTGGGATACACGCGCGACATTGGTCAAGTCTAGTCCTAGCTCAGGTGTGTCGTGTTCCAAACGATACTGATCATCCTCGTATTCAACGAAGATAAAGCTCGTTGACTTTTTATCGCCATAGGTAAGATAGAGACTATCGTAGGATGCTGGGAGTTGCACCAAGGCATCCCAGATATCACTGTCACTTGGGGCTGTAATCGTCGCATAGTCCACCTGATCCGCTGTCGATATACGCATGACAAGGCCTTCTTCTACTTTCTTTTTAGGTGCTAGCCACTTAAATAAATGCATCGTTTTCCTCCTTTAGATGATGATTCCTTTTTGCTTGAGATTGTCCAGACATTCCTGTAAATAGGCGGTATCATGCTCAGGATAAATGATGGCTGGTAATGTCTCCGCTTCAAGCTTGTCGTAGGCTGGCATCTGCTTGCCTCGATACTCCTTGTCTAACCACTCAGGGCTGACACGATAGCCACGTTTCGTCATTTCTTGCATAATAAGCTCATGGTATTTAAACAGGCGGTATGGAGAATAGTCAAAAACATAGTTAACCGTAGCATGCTTGCGTTGCCATCCCTTGCCACGAAGGGCACAACATTCTCGGTGTTGTCCTAATAATTGCTGACGGGGTAGTTTTGCAATCAAGTCTTGATGCCACAGTCTCATTTTGAACCCCCATTAATTAAGGTTGACTCCTCCAGATAGCGATTAGGATACTTGCTGAGGAGCTCTTTGACAGATTCCACTAAACCATGCTGAGGAATTTGGCCTGCTGCATAGCTATCTAACTGAGCCATAAACTTTTCCTTCTCACTAGTGGTTGCTTTTTTCTTAAAATACCCCCAGATATGTTGGAAAGCATTGACGACCTGACCAGGATTTTCAGGAAGGTCCAGGGCTTGATCAATGTAGGCCTGAACCTGATCCAAACTAACCTCATCATTCTTGAGATAGTTACGGATTTCTAAGTAAATCTTGTTTGAATGGCTGAGCACCAGGTACTTATTGGCTGCCCAAAGTCGCTCGCACTGGCGACGTGGATTGGTAGTTGTCATTAGGAACCTTCCTTGATTGCTTTTTATCAGTATAGCATAGTTTAAATGGGGATAATAGATTATGCCTTTGAGAATTTGAAGAGTGATTTCCAACTATTTTCAGAAAAGGGCTTTTGCTTGGTTTGCTTGTAAGCGTTTGCTATACTTAAGGTATCAAAGAAAGGAGACAAAGCCTATGACATTGTCCAAAAAACTCACACTTTCTCTTGCCTCTATGGCAGTTCTTGGTCTTTTAGCAGCCTGCTCAAACCAGAAAGCTCAAACACCTGAAAGCTCTGCTAGCACCCAACAAAGTTCAAGTAAGGTTTCATCTTCACAAAGTTCTGAAGTTTCTAAACAGACTGAAGGGCTAGATGGCACCTATAAAGGAACTGATGAAAATAATCGTATTACTCTTACCATCTCTGGAAATACTGGAACTTGGGAAGAGGACGAAGCAGATGGCGAGAAGGAAAGCATGTCTGTAACAGTTAACCCTGACAATCAAAGTATAACGATTGGTGATGATACCAAATTCTACAAACTCGACGGTAATCAGCTGACTATTGAAGATGATGACCACGATCCAAATGATACGGTTGTCTTGACGAAATAATATGAAAACCTTAGCCAAACCACTCTCTGGAATTTAGCTAAGGTTTTTTATGTTATACTATAGGTAGAAAGAAAACGAATACAAACAGGAGGTTGACGATGACTCAAAGAAGATTATGGGTGACGCTATTTGTTATATCGATTATTGTAACTCTTATTGGACTGGGATTTTCTGCCTATAACTATTATGTCTTTGATAAACCCTTTATGACCACGACTACAAAAGGTTTACTATCAGCCTTTTTCCTGTGTTCGACAATGGTTGCCATCACCCTATCCAAATCAAGTAAGAAGTAAAGATATGAAAGAGGTATAAGTTTGTAAACTTATACCTCTTTTGATACAACATTACTTAATCTTGTGTTTATTCATTTTTTCTTCAAAGATGCCTGTCATGATTTTACTCAACTCTTGGCATTCTTTTTCAACCTTTTGATGATGAAATGTATCCTTGGCCAAACGAGTCATCTCCTAAAAATGAAACTGTGTCATTATATCAACTGATAGGAATGAAAAGCTTCCACTGAAATTCAGTGGGAGGTTCAACTCTAATTCTATGATTTTCGTACCGCCACCAGCCAAGAGGCTAGTAGGATTTCGCAAATAACCAGAAGGATAATCTGGGTAAGAGAGCTCTGAACCAGCATAAGGGCAGCCAGACTATCAATCAGCATATGGGCAAGGATACAAGGAGCAGCTCCTTTCGAATACTCTTTGAGAGCTCCAAATAGAAAAGTATTTCCTAAAATCATCAGGTAAAAAATGAGATAGTTGGAGGAACCTGCTGTAATCCAAGGGAGTTGATAGATAGGGATATGCCAGAGGAACCAGACAATGGAAAGAGCCATCATTTTAGTTATAAAGTGCTTACTAAAGTAAAGATGTTCTTGTAAAAACCAACGCCAACCTACTTCTTCCAGCCCCCCATATAAAAAGGTCCAGGGAAAATATAGTAAGAAGGCCAAGAAGGTGTTCCCAGTAAAGCTAACATTCCTGAGAAAGAATGAGATTCCATAGTAGATGACTGGAATGAAGAGAGCTAGAATCCAGGACAGGGGACTTTCTTTTTGAAGAAAGACCTTTTTGAAGAATTCACCCAAGGATTTGACTTCACTCAACACAAGAGAAAAGACAGCCGCCATAATCAGGGGAACACAGTTCATTAGGATAAACAGTAGTGAGGCACCCAGACTACTCCTGTCTGGGAAACACCATAGGATAACTTGCCCTACTATATATGTAGAAAAGAGGGCAGAAAGTGCATACCAGATAGCGACTGATTGTTTTGAAATAAATTTGCTCATTTTTTCTCCGTAACGGGATGGTAAAATTGACAGTATCTCTTTTTTATGGAAGCTTGATTCGTAATTGTAGAAATAAACACATTGTCTTTAAAAATCTTATTTAATCTTGTGTTTGTTCATTTTTTCTTCAAAGATGTCTGTCATGATTTTACGGAGCTCTTCTCTCTCTTTTTCAGGAAGGTCCCCTTGGCGCTTAGCCACTGCATAAAGTTCAGGATATTGCTTGGCTACACGCTCGACTGTCTTAGTCGTCGCATGCCCTCTGACAAAGAAAGGAATACGTTTAATCCATTCTTGCGGTACGAGAGCGAGCAACTTCTTAGCAGCTTCCTTATCAGAAATCTCAGCTGTGCTCAAACCTTTTTCGATTTGCTTTTGTTCTTGTTCTGTAAAATCTTTTAATTCCATAACTTGCTCCTCTTTATCTTTATATAGTAAATTTTACACCCATGCATGAGAATATACAACTGATTGGGATGGGATGTTGCTAGCTGTGAACAATAATAGAATTAGGAAAATCATGATTTCTTTTTTCCTAAAATACCGTACAAAAAGATCTGATGAATTTGCTCAACCTCTGTCTCTAAATTGTCACTATGGGCTAATTGATTTCCCATACCATTAAGAGCATCCATGACATTTAAGATAAGCTCTGTCGATAGGTCTTCAGCAATAAGGCCCTCTGCTTTTCCGAGATGAATATAAGCACGATAGATGTCACGTTTTTTTGCAGTGATTGCTTTCGTTAGGAGAGTTGAGAAAACGGAATCTTCCACCATTTTATCTTGAAAATAGTCCGAGATTTGCTGACTCATTTTCTCCTGACATAGGTCTAAAGCCTGGTCTAATTTTGTATTAAAAGCTAGATTACTTTTTAAAATATCCTCGGCTTGCTGGGTTATTTCTTCAAACAAGTCATTAACACAGAGAGTTACCAAGTTATCTTTGCTCCCGAAATAATTGTAGATAGAAACAGGAGATACTTCTGCTGCCTCTGCAATAGATTTTATACTCGTTTCCTTAAAACCTTTGTCTTTAAACAAACGCAAAGCTGCTTGAATAATTGCTTGCTTCTTTTTCTCAGTCGTCTTTTGATATTGATTCATGTGAATACCTCTGTTATTACCAATTGTAGCATAAGTTTGAAATATATACCTGTATATTTCATTTTTTCTTGCTATTCTTACTAGCTTTCTCTATAATAAAGTTTGAATTTAAACCATCTATATTTCAAACTTTATTTTCAAAAATGGGAGGGAACATGCTCATTCAATATCTTATAAAGCAATCTAGAAATCCGAGTGGTCTTGTTGGCCGAGTGATTACCAACATCTGGTCGTCCTATTTTAAGGAACTAAGCCTTTGGGCAATAAAACAAACCACTATCCCTAACAATAGTCGTATTTTAGAAGTCGGTTATGGCGGTGGTAGCACTATCAAAAACCTACTTGCTTTAGATAAAAATCTTGACATTCATGGCATTGATATTTCCAAGGAGTCTTATCAAACTGCTAAACGGATGCTTTTAAAGTCAATAGAAAATGATAGTGTCCAGCTGATGGTTGGCAATGTCGAAAACCTCCCCTACCAAAATCATTATTTTGATCTTGTCTTTGCCATTCAGACCCATATTTTCTGGAAAGATTTAAAACAAAGCTTTCAGGAAATCTATCGAGTCATGTCCAATCCTTCCACTCTGATTATTGCTTCCGAAAAAGAAAAAATTAAGTATCATATGACAGATTATGGAACAAGTTCTGAATTGAGTCAGTTATTAACAAGTATTGGCTTTTCAAAGATTGAAGAAAGGCAAAATCACAAATGGGTTTTGTACATTGTTATTAAAAGACATTAGGAAATTGATAGACAAATTCCCACTTGACTTAAGAAAAGCTCTCCCCTTAGCAACACGAAAAGAGAAGACTAACTTAGTCTTCTCTTCATACTAGGTTGCGGAACATCAACAATTACTTTACTTTTATACCTCTAGTAAGTCCTATTCGTCCACAATTGCATCTTACAAATGGATAATTCTGTTAGAAAATAAGGAGATACGGGTCTTCCAGATAAGATATAACTTGTGCTAAAAATTCAGCTGCTGGAAGGCCATCGATGATTTGATGGTCGAAGCTCAGACTCAATGGAAGATAGTCTTTTTGAACAACCTCTCCCTCCTCATTAAGTGCCAAAGCTTGTTGAGTTGCTCCTGCTCCAAGAATTGCCACCTCTGGGGAGTTAAGGATTGGTGTGAAGTATTCTACACCTGGCCCCCCTAGGTTCGTAATTGAGAAAGTAGAACCACTATATAGGTCAGATGGAAGTGTACCTTTTCGAGCTTGATTAGCCAGAGTCTTAATGCTTTGACCAAGATCTGCTAAAGTCATACGGTCTGCGTCTCGAATCACAGGGACAACCAAGCCATCATCCAAAGCTGTTGCCATACCAATATGAATGCGTTCGTGAATCTGATGAATTCCGCCACCATACCAAGCATTCAAAGCTGGAAAATCTCTCAAAGCTTTGGTTACTGCTTTAGTTAATAGAGTTGTGATACCTAGTTCACCATTTTCAAGTGGAGTATGTACCTTGGCCTTAAGTTCTTTACGGAATTTCAAAAGCTCAGTCAAATCAGCCTTACGATGGAGTGTCACTTGAGCAGAAGAATGAAGACTATTCATCATACGTTCGGCAATAATCTTACGCATGCCTTGGAGTCCCTCACCGTATTGGCCTGAGGTCATAGCTTGTGGTAGAGGTTCAACGACCTTATCAACAACAAGACTTGGTTGGTAAGCTTCTACATCACGTCTTGTAATACGACCATTCCCACCTGTCCCTTTAATAAGGGAGATATCATAGCCTTTCTCAGCAGCCATCTTACGAGCCACCGGTGTAATGAAAATTCGTTCCCCACCAGTACGAGCTATAGGTTCTGTAGTAGATTTAGGACTAGACGGTGTTGAATCTTTAGCGACTTCAGTTGGAGCTTCCTCTTGTGCAGGAGCTTCTTGGGTTCCTACATTTTCTCCTTCCTGACCAACCCATCCAACGACTTCCTTACATTTAACTGTAGCACCTTCATCATGCACAATGTCTAGAACAACCCCAGAAGCAGGGGATTCGACTTCACTAGTTAATTTTTCAGAACTAATTTCCAATAAAGGCTGACCACTTGTTACTGTATCACCAACTTGGACCAACCACTTTTGAATGAGTCCTTCAGTCATGGTTAGGCCGAGCTTGGGCATTAAAATTTCTGTTGCCATAAGCGCCCTCCTATCCTTTCAAGTCCTGAATCAATTCATCAGCTACTTTCAAAACCTTATCCGCATCAGGGATATAGGCTTGTTCTAAGTTTGTCGCAAATGGAACAGGAGTATTTGGAGCACAAACACATTTCACTGGTCCATCAAGATAATCAAAAGCTTTATCTGAAACTACAGATGCAATATCAGTTGCAGTATTGTTATGTGGATTGGCCTCATCCACAATAATTAAACGACCAGTTTTCTTCACGGAATTTAACACTGTTTCTTCATCCCATGGAGCAACTGTACGAAGATCAATCACTTCTACAGAAATGTTGTCTTTTGCCAAGCGGTCGGCGACCTCATAAGCTACATACAACATCTTCCCAATTGTCACAATTGTTAAATCCTTACCTTCTCTACGAACGGCAGCCTTACCAATTGGTACAGTATAGTATTCTTCTGGCACTTCCCCTTTTAAGCCATATAAAGTCTTGTCTTCAGAAAAGATAACTACATTATCATCCTCTATTGATGCTAGGAGTAATCCTTTGGCATCATAAGGGGTAGCAGGAACGACCACCTTAATACCAGGAATCGATCCAAATAAACCGTAATAGGATCCAGAGTGTTGCGCAGCAGCTGAAGCTCCTGCCCCGTGCATAGTACGAACAACCATGGGAACTTTAGCTTTACCGCCAAACATGTAACGCATCTTAGAAGCCTGTCCTAATAGGGCATCAAAACAGAATCCAATAAAATCATTAAACATTAACTCTGGTACAGGTCTTAGTCCCGTAAGCGCCATCCCCACCGAAGCTGATAAATAGCCGTGCTCAGAAATCGGAGTATCAATAACACGTTCCCTGCCATATTTTGGCATCAATCCTCGTGTGATACCCATGACACCGCCCCAGGCATCCTCGTTATTATTTTCTAAGTGTTCAACATTAACACCACCTGAGATATCCTCTCCTAGGAGAACAACTCGCTCGTCTCTTTCCATGGCTTGATCGAGCCCTTCATTGATGGCTTTCATAAATAATGTTTCTCTAGTCATTATGAATCCTCCTCAATCAGTCTGCAAATACGTCTTCGTAGAGAGCTTCTTCTTTTGGAATTGGGCTCTCTTGAGCAAAGTGGATTGCATCTTCAACATCTTTTTGTGATTGGGCAACAATCTCATCCAATTCATCTTGGCTAAGGATACCCTTTTCAGTTACCAGGTCACGAAATACTTCCAAGGCATCCACATCTGCCCATTCTTTTTCGATTCCATCTGGTGCTTTGTATTTTTGCTCATCTCCTTCGAAATGGCCATGGTTACGATAAGTAATAGCTTCAATTAACGTTGGACCATCTCCACGACGCGCACGTTCAACGGCCTCTTTAGCCACTTGATAAACAGCAAATAAGTCCTTACCATTAACGCGAACTCCAGGCATATTGTAAGCTTGTGCACGTTCAGCAATTGTTGGAGAACCTGATGAATACCATTGTGGTGTTGATTCTGCAAAAAGGTTGTTTTCATTTACAAATACCACAGGTAGATTCCAAATAGAGGCCATGTTTAAGCACTCATGAAAATTACCTTCATTGGCAGCACCATCACCAAAGAAACATACAGCAACATCATCAGTCTTTAGATATTTGTTGCGCATAGCAGCCCCAGTCGCAAGACCAAAGCCTCCGCCTACCATACCATTAGCACCAAGGATTCCTTTATCCAAGTCAGCGATATGCATAGAGCCACCCTTACCTTTACCAAGCCCAGTAGACTTACCAAAGATTTCAGCCATCATTTTTTTAAGGTCTCCACCTTTAGCCACACAGTGTCCATGTCCTCGATGTGTGCTAGTAATGTAGTCTTTATCAGTCAAGTTAGCACATACCCCAGTCGCAATAGCTTCCTCACCTGAGTAAAGGTGAACAAATCCTGGAATTTGACCGATTGAAAAGAAATGTCGTGCATTTTCTTCAAAATTTCGAATATCCCACATAGTTTTATACATGGATTTAGCCTCTTCTTTTGAAACATTTTCCACACCAAGATCATGGGCAGTTTGAACCTTAACTTCTTCCTTGGTTAAGGTTTGTCCCTGATGTTTTTCTTTCATTAGGGCTTGTGGCAATTCTTGATAATGTGTCATATTGTTTCCTCCTTCTATAGAGAGCTTTATAAAAAACAAATATTATTGACAGATATATAGATTTGAAAAATGAGAATGGCTGTGCTAAACCTATCCATCGACCTTAGGACCTTAAAATCAGTCTTGCAACTTCCTGAACCAACTCAGAAATTGTTGGATGTGCAAAAATTGTCTTATCAAGCTGATCAAGTGTTCCTTCAGCATCTTTCAAGACAATCAAGGATTGTAGAATATCAGTTGCATGTGGACCAACGATAACGGCACCTAATAATAGGTGATAGCGTTTTTCGGAGACAATTTTAACAAAACCTTTTGCTGAATTAGACGCAATGGCTCGACCATTATAAACATAAGGAAGTTGACCAACTGATATATCATATCCTTGTTGTACCGCCTCCTCTTCTGACAAGCCAAAGGAAGCAATCTCCGGCGTTGTAAAGAGCGACCGTGGAACACTTGAATTATCAACCGGTTCCTCAGCCTGACGACAAATGGCTCGAACAGCTTTGATTCCCTCGCTACTAGCAACATGAGCTAACATATATCCAGGAATCAAATCCCCAATCGCATAAACACCTGATTGAGATGACTCGTAATAACTATCTACCTTAATAAAGCCTTTTTCGGTCAGCTCCAAACCCATCATTTGGGCTAACTCAATATTTGGCTTACGCCCAGTTGCTACAAGTAAGTTATCATAAGAGTAGGACTTGCCATCTGCTAAAATTACAACATTTTCTTTAACCCTATCTATGCTAACTCCCTCTAGAATGGTAATTCCAAGTTGTTTCATCTTTTCTCTAATAATGGAACGTGCTTCGTCATCTTCAGTTGCTAAAATTGTTGGTGCAACCTCTATCACTGTCACATCCACACCAAGTGGAGCCATGGCAAAAGCTAACTCAACGGAAATAATACCTCCACCAATGATAACCAAACGTTGAGGAAGTTCCTTTAAGTTGAAAAAGTTATCTGTTGTCAAGTAGTCAACATCGTTAATACCAGGAATAGGAGGAATAAATGGATGACTCCCCGTCGCCAAAATAACAGACTTACCTGAGACTCTTTCACCATTAACTTGGAAGGTTTTATCAGAAATATAAACTGCCTCACCTTCAATATAGGTGATACCTAATTGTTTAAAACTTGATTGAATACCAGACTGTAGTGTTGCTACGACTTGATCTTTGCGAGCAACAAGTTTTTGAAAATCAAGATTATCATTTAAAACTGTCACTCCATACTGAGAGGCTTCTTTAGCAGCTAATAGCCAATGGGCATGTTCAAGATAGGCTTTGGATGGGATACATCCAACGTTCAAACAGGTGCCACCTATGAAGTTTTTCTCAATGACAGTTACCTTTTTACCTAAACGGGCAGCTTCTTCAGCAGCAACATAACCACCAGGACCTGCCCCTATAATGAGAATATCACATTGACTCAAAACAATACTCCTTTCTAGAATGGAAGTCGGCTGTTAGCCGAACCACTTCAAGTAGGACAAAAACTCGGAGATATTTTTGAAAGCGTTTTCTATACTTTGATTATAAAACTAATACTTATGAAAATCAAGTAATTCACTGAAAATGCGATGTTTTGGTGGTGAAAACATTCACAAGTAATGCAAACGTTTGCCATTCCCTATTCGGGATGACGTTAGCACTTATACTTTGCTAATTTGTATAAGAACTAGAAAAATACAAATCTCCCCCAATCATTAAATAATTCTTCAAAATGTTATAAAAAACACTCTAGCGTCTATAGCTTGGATAAAACTATAGAAATTAGAGTGCTTTTACTATTAGAAAGAATATATGGATTTAAAAAGGAATTTAAATTAATCTAAAGAAAGTTGATTTTTCACCTGAGTAATATCGTAATGTTAAGGATTTGTCATAGTTTTTGGTGTTGTTTTAAAAGTGAGTAGTTAGGAGTAAAACAACCTTAAATTTCTTGTAGAGCAATTTCCATGTTTTAAGTGAAAAATCAATCGATTTTAGAACTATTTATCGTCCTTTTTAACCATATTTTTAACGCCTTCGATAGCCCCTTCAACAGCCTCTTTGGCATCTTCGGCAACTTCTTTAACTTTTGAAACTACTTTTTCAGCAGCTCCTTCTTTTTCAGTTTTTTTATCATCAGTTATTTTTCCGACACCTTCTTTAATAGCGCCTTTAGCTTGATTAAGTTTTTCTTCTACTGACATAGTGTTACCCTCCATTGGAAAATCAGATTATTGAAAATGAACGTTTTTAAACAATTCATTTAAATTTTTTTAGGCATAAAAGAATTTAGTGAACTCTTGGTTCTGCTTTAGCAGTCGCTTCAGAGACAGCTTCAACACCTTCACTAACTTTTTCCTTTGCAGCTGAGAAGCCATCACTCAATCCCTGTTTTGCGCTTTCAAATTTATCGGAAGTAAATTCACTTGTTGATTCAACAACTCCAGTTACTCGATCTTGTAGGCTTACTGAGTCTGCTTCATGTTGCTCTTTAGTCTTGATATCAACAACATCTACATTAACTTCAACCACTTCCAAATCAGTCATCTTAGAAATTTCTGAAACAACAACCTCTTTGATTTTCTTGTATAGTTCAGGAACATTCTTTTGATATTCGACAATTACGTTCAAATCAACAGCAACTTGCTCTTTACCAACTTCAACATTGACTCCGCTTGCAACGTTATCAGTATTGATAAGTTTTTCAGTTAGGTTTGAGAAAAAGCCTCCATCAATAGCCAACAAGCCTGGAATATTTTCTAAAGAAAGACCAATAATTTTTTGAATGACTTTATCTTCGTAGGTCAATTCGCCTTTTACTTCTTCTACTTTTTTTTCTACTTTTGACATATGAATCTCCTTTACTATTTAAATAATTGTTTTTGTTGAATATAATATCCAATTCCAACTCCTAGAGTGGCGCAAATCAAGACAAATAAAGTCTTAAAAAAACCATAGGATAGGATGAAGCAAGCTAAGATAGCACCCGCTAATCCGGAAAGAAATGGATATTGGTATTTTTTAAACCATTCCATTTTTTACTTCCTTACTTTACACGACTAACAGTTTTTTTACGTGGTGGTTTTGGCTTGTATTCTTTTACAGAAATATACAGTTTTACACGATGATTCATTCCAAAAAACTGTGTCAATCCATCAGCAATCTCATCTTTAATTATTTGAGTTCGTTTAATAATGTTGTCTGATGGAAGCATTTGTCCTTCTACGTGAACTAAACATTTATTCTTACGACTGTTTACCTTAATAGTAGGATCCTTTATAAAATTGTGATTAGCAACCACACAACGCACAAATCCTTCAATAGCTGAATTTTTTAATTTTAGTTCACCATCAACATCAGGTAATTGAATCTCTAAATATTGTTTAGGATAAAAGAGTATAACAAGCATTAGGAACAACACTACAGCTGAAAGAACTAGAGTACCCCAGAAAATATATCTTGAAAGATAAAATTCCAGAAAGGAAATTTGTTTCCAATCAACTAAATGAAGTCCTAAGCCACTGACTTTATGATAATCTAGCAAAATAGGAATCAAAATTGTCAAGATTAAAATACATAAAATAAGGTAAAGTATTTTTTTGGTTTTTGACATATTGAATCCTTTCATCAACAGAATTTGAACTGTGATCTATTCCTGTCAAAAAGATTCAAGTTCATTCTTTTTTCCCTAGGAAAAATGATACTACTGCAACAACAATGACCGCTCCCAAGATTGATGGAATTAATGCCATTCCTGCTAGACTAGGTCCCCATGCACCGAAAAGTGATTGTCCAACAGATGAACCTACTAAACCTGCAAAGATATTAGCGATTATTCCCATGGAACCTCCCTTTTTAGTGATTCCACCTGCAATAAGACCGATAAAGCCTCCTACGATAATAGCCCAAAGCATAATGTCTCCCCCTTTCTAAATTGAGGAAAGTTAGATTGTTTGGAAAATCAAACAATCTAAAGAGTTACATTTTAGCTAAAACATTTTTTATATTAATCTTAACAATCATAAGTTTAATGTAAGTATATACCTGTTAATAACAGTATAAGTTAATCAAATTGATAAGTCAATGAAAATGTTTGCGCTTACAAAAAAATAGAATGAAAGCATTAATCGTTTTTGCAAACGATTGCATAGATTTGCAAGTATTTTATGTTATGATTCTTGTAGTTTTTTGAACAGTTTTGTAAATACTCTACATTTATAGTTATTATTATCAGACCATTCTGATAATTGAATGATTCATCAATAAAACATTTGATTATGTTGGTATGACCATAAGATTTTTAGCCAATTAAAACGTTAAAAAAACTCCCTAAGAAGTGAGAGTGACGAAAGTGGAAATAAAATGTATAATTGAAATATGTAAACCCTTACACACTTTTTCTTTATGAAGTATCATCCAATAAAAAACCTAAATCATACACAGGATACTGTGTTATTTTCAGTAGGAGTTTAAAATTCAAAAAGGAGATAATTATGGATATTAGAGAAACATTGAATCGTCAGGATTACACTAAATTAGACGAATTTAGTAAACAACTTGAGGGCTTTGAACGACTCTTTGCAGACAAGGATTTGCTTGAAATGCGTCAGGAATTGGCCAAAATTAATAAGGATGAGGTCGTTGGTTTATGCTCAGAAATTAATGGATATAAAACAGGTTTTATGGATGCATTAACCCTATTGGATTCTGAAATAGATTTGCAAGCTTTCAAAGAATTGTTTGAGAAGTGGTGGATTGATTATGAATTTGATCAACGTATAAATGTACTACTTGGTCAATATCCTTATACCAATTTTGAGGAGAGAATTGATTATGAATTGAAAGAAGAATATGGAACAAGCTCTCGTAAAGAAGTTGCAAAAATAATGATTGACGATTTAGAAACATCATCAGAGGACGAAGCTAAAAAGTTATTTCTTCAGGAAATCCTTTCCTTACAAAAGAGATCAAACGATACCGATTAACTTCTTCAAAAGTTGACTATAGTAACAAAGAGGGAGTACTGTTATGGAAAAAGTTTTGAAGGATGGTAAACTTTATTCTCTCATAGAATTTAGGGACAAAATCTATGAGGATTTAGATTTATCAAAAAGTGACTTAACCACTTTATTGTGTGCGATATTGATTGCATCTATTGGTTTGAATATGAATTCTATTCCAACAATTATAGGGGCAATGTTGATTTCTCCATTGATGACACCTATCCTTGGAGTAGGTTTTGCGTTAGCAATATTAGATACAAAACTTCTCAAAAAATCGTTTAAAGTTCTTTTTATTCAAGTTGCAGTAAGCCTCTTAGCCTCTACACTTTATTTTTTAATTTCGCCCATTTCTTATGCAAGTACGGAAATTATTGCTAGAACTTCGCCCACAATTTGGGACGTTGTAATAGCATTCGTCGGTGGATTAGCCGGCATTATTGGAGCACGAAAGAAAGAAGCTAATAACATTGTTCCTGGTGTCGCCATTGCAACTGCTCTTATGCCACCTGTTTGTACCGTGGGGTATTCTATTGCCACAGGAAATCTTGAGTATATGATAGGGGCGTCATATTTGTTCTCCATTAACTGCAGTTTTATTATGATTGCTACATATATTGGCACTAATGTGATGATGGTTAATAATCCTTATGTTAAACATAATCGTAAAGCCTCTAAAATGCGAAAAATATTAATTCTAGTCTCGCTTGTTCTTATTATTCCAAGTTTAGCTTCTGCAACTACCTTAGTTAGAGATACGCTAATCAATGAGTCTATCAATAATTATCTATCTGATCAATTTGAAAACCATACTATTTTGAAAAAGAAATATAGTAAAGAAAATAATACACTAAAGCTAACCATTTCAGGTAAATATCTTTCAGAAGCTGAGTTACAAGGTATCATTAACAAACAAAATGAATATGGTTTGAAAAATATCTCGATTCAGGTTTCACAATTAACAAATGATAGATTAACTGAAAAAGAATTAGTCGACTACATCATTCAATATAAAAACGATGATGATCTTCAACAAATAGAAAAGGATAAGTAAAAAGAATCCCCAAATAACAACAAGTAATGTGAGATATTAATTTGATAAGCATAAGAAACCGTTGAAAAGTATTGTCACTAGTAGTCCATAGGAGAAAATATCAATGAAAAAAGTAATGATAATTATTAATCCAACTTCTGGAGGAGAAACAGCATTAGATTATAAAGAGAGCTTGGAGAATAAGGCTAAAGAGTATTTTGATTATGTTGAAACTAAGATTACGCAAAAAGCCAAAGATGCAACTCAATTTGCTGAAAAAGCCTCTAAAGAAAAATATGATGCAGTAATTGTTTTTGGTGGAGACGGTACTGTAAATGAGGTTATTTCAGGGATTGCTGAAAAAAATCACATTCCAAAACTTGGGATTATTCCTGGTGGAACTGGTAATTTAATCACTAAGCTATTAGAAATCAACCAAAGTATTGATCAAGCGATTGAAGAACTTGATTTCAATTTTACTAAAACCATTGATGTTGGAAAAGCTAATCAAAATTATTTTGGCTATATTTTTAGTGTTGGATCTTTACCAGAAGCTATTCATAACGTTGATATTGAAGATAAAACAAAGTACGGTATCTTTGCATATGCAATCAATACGATGAAGTCCGTTGTGGAAGACGATATATTTAATGTTCGTATTGAAAGCGAAAATGGCAATTATGAAGGTGAAGCTAGTCAGGTCCTAGTTCTTCTATCTAATTACTATGCAGACAAAAAACTATTTGATGAAAATACAGATGGATATGGAAATATCTTGATT
>NZ_JACLQV010000018.1:0-44273 GCF_016648915.1 Streptococcus sp. 3.1
CTCTATTTTTTTTTTTGAAACTGAGACCGACGAGATTTTTTATTTCGTCTTTGATTCACTTTCTGAAGTTGAATCTGAGTTAGATTCTTATTGTGACGCTGACGTTGATTCACTTTCTGAAGTAGAAACTGAGTTTGACTCTGATTGTGATGCTGACTTTGATTCACTTTCTGAAGTAGAAACTGAGTTTGATTCTGATTGTGATGCTGATTTTGATTCACTTTCTGAAGTAGAAACTGAGTTTGACTCTGATTGTGATGCTGATGTTGATTCACTTTCTGAAGTAGAAACTGAGTTTGACTCGGATTGTGATGTGCTTACTGATTCACTTTCTGAAGTAGAAACTGAGTTTGACTCGGATTGTGATGTCGATGTTGATTCACTTTCTGAAGTAGAAACTGAGTTTGACTCGGATTGTGATGTCGATGTTGATTCACTCTCTGAAGTTGAAACTGAGTTTGATTCGGATTGTGAAGCTGAAATTGATTCACTTTCTGAAGTAGAAACTGAGTTTGACTCGGATTGTGATGTTGACGTTGATTCACTTTCTGAAGTTGAAACTGAGTTTGATTCGGATTGTGATGTCGATGTTGATTCACTTTCTGAAGTAGAAACTGAGTTCGATTCGGATTGTGACGCTGACGTTGATTCACTTTCTGAAGTAGAAACTGAGTTTGACTCGGATTGTGATGATGATGTCGATTCACTCTCTGAAGTTGAAACTGAGTTCGACTCGGATTGTGACGCTGACGTTGATTCACTTTCTGAAGTAGAAACTGAGTTCGATTCGGATTGTGACGCTGACGTTGACTCACTCTCTGAGGTTGAAACTGAATTTGATTCTGATTGTGACGCTGACGTTGATTCACTCACTAAAGTAGAAACTGAGTTTGATTCTGATTGTGAAGCTGATGTTGATTCACTCTCTGAGGCTGACTCTGAGTTTGAGACTGACTGCGATTCAGATACTGACTCACTCTCTGAAGCTGACTCGTAATTTGAGATTGATTGAGAAATCGATGTTGATGCACTTTCAGATGCTGAAGTTGAGTTCGATTCAGACTGTGATGTTGACGTTGACGCACTTTCTGAGGCTGAAGTTGAGTTCGATTCAGACTGTGATGTTGAAGTTGATGCACTTTCTGAGGCTGAAGTTGAGTTCGACTCAGACTGAGATGTTGAAGTTGATGCACTTTCTGAAGCTGAGACTGAATTTGACTCTAACTGTGATGCGCTCACTGATGCACTTGTTGAGGCACTTTCAAAAAGACTTTCTGAAACACTCTCTGAAAGGGATGCTGATGCTTCCTCTGATTGAGAAAGAGAAGATGAGACAACCTCTGACTCAGATGCTGAAACTGATGCAGATTCTACCTTACTTGTTGATACAGATTGAGACTCTACTGTTGAAGTACTTTCTACGATGCTTTGAGATGTACTTAAAGATGCACTCGTTGTATCAGCTTCAGATTCAGACTCGATAACCTGACTACCATTAAAGAAGTTAACGGCAATCGTATCTGTCTTACCTGCATAAGGTGAGAATGTGAAGGATGTATCATCACCAGTGATTTTAGCAGTCCAAGTTGTTGTCAGACCATAGCTTTGTTTAGCCTGGTAACCATTCATTTGGAAACCATTTGACCAAGTGAGACCATTTCCTTGAGTTGTTACTGGTGTTGTATTAGCCTTAGGATTTGCAATTTGGTTACCATTTTTATCTGTAATATAAGACGTTACAGTTGTTGGAGGAGTAAGTCCCTTACCTAAAGTAAACATCGTTTGTGTTGATGTTCCTGTATTATAGATAGAATATCCAGGACTCATCTTCGAAATATTCCCAAGGGTTGATGTTGCAGGATTAACATAGGAAACAGTGTAGACAAAATTCAGATTTGTTCCGTCATTTGTCACTTTCAATGTATAGTAAATTGGAACATTATAGTTTGAGTCTGTTCCAGTTCCTGTATACACCTTAGTTTCACCAGTCGCTAGGTTAAGGTTTGAAGTGATAGCTGGAGTGCCATTCACTGTAGAGTTGCCATTGAAACCAGCATTTGTCAGCTTGGTCATCATGTTATCGACGGCATTACCAAGACGCTCACGCTGTTCTGCGTAAGCTACGCTTGTTGCTGATGCCGCAATCAAGGTCGTTGACTTAGTGACTTCTTCTTGAACTGTTGTGATAGCAGTTTGGATCTCAGCCTTAGCAGCTGTGTCTGTCAATTTTGCTTGGTAGTTTTTAGCGATATTAACGAGCAATTCTGCTTCTGAAACGTTTTGATCCAAGACAGTTTTCTCATCATCTTGGCTTGCAGTTTCTGAAGCAACTGAGCTTGCTGAAGTTGCTGAATCAGAAGCTGATTCTGAGTTTGAACCACTTGTACTTTCAGTTTGTGATTGGCTATTAGAAGTTGAATTCTCTTTGCTGAGTGATGCAGATTCAGAGATAGCTTGTGACAATTCAGCAGAAATTGATTGAGACACAGATTCTGATACTGAAACTGATGCTTCTGTGCTTGCTTGAGCATCAACTGAAGAGCTTGTAGACTCTTGGCTTGTTGATGCTACTTCTGAAGTTTCAGAAGCTGGTGCTGCACTCAATACCACTGACTCAGAGTTGGCTGCCACATCTTGATTAGCAGTTACTTGGCTTTCCAAAGCCGGAGTTGTCGTCTCTTCCGCTTGAGCAGTGTAAGTCGCTACTGCTCCTCCAGCTACTGCACCTGCTGCTGCAATTCCTTTAAGGAGAGCTTGCCCTGAGAGAAGCGGTGTTTTTTCTTCAACACTTTGCGCTGAAACTGATGGTGCGTCTGTCCCACCTTTAACAACCTTGAAAAGTCCAAAGTTAGATGTCGCAGCACGAAGCCATTGCTTACCTGATTTAATCAACTTAAAACGAGTCACGCGATCAGTTTCGCGGTATTCCCCTTCATTTCTTCTAAAAAACATATCTACTCCATTCTGTTTTTATGAATTAAAACTCACTGACAAATTTTATCATAAAATTCTTGTAAGTTCTAATATAAACTATTATTTCCCTCAAAAATGATTGCAAACGCTTTATGCTGTATAAATACTGAAAATGCTTATTTTATAGTATTTTCATCCACCTTACATTTTGTAAAACAAAACTTAAAGTTGTCTTAAAATTCAAAGTCTACTTCTTCCACATCTAAGATTTTAGCTTACTAAACTAAGCCTTTACTCTCTAATACTAAGCCTAAATGAGACTTAGACTAACGTTTAAGACACCCTCTCTCATTTTCAAACACGACAAAAAGACACATCCCATATCGGAATGTGTCTTTTTAGAACGAAGCTAATCGGCTTATTCTTACTTAAGAGTAGTTAGTTTTTATTAGGACTAGTCACTCATAAGTTTTAGGGGTAAGTCGAAGGAATATTATTCCTCAGTTTTTTTGCGTTTTGCCGCAAGAGCCAATCCAGATGCAGTTGCAAGCAATCCAAGAGCTGCTGTAGCTGCTACGTTAGACTCTTCACCAGTGTTTGGCAATTGTGCCATTTCTTGTGCAGGTTTAACTGGAGTAGCTTTAGCTGGAGCTTTAGGAGCTGGATCAACTGGTTTACCTGGAGTTGGTTGTTCAGGTTTACCTGGAGTTGGTGTTACTGGTTTTTCTGGAGTTGTATCGACAAGTTTGTAAACGTAAGTTACGTTCTTATCACCTTCGATAACTTTACCAGTTACTGGGTCAGTTGTTGTCAAGTGACCATCTCCATCTACAGAACCTACTGGGTAGTTACCTTGTGGTACCAATTCGTAAACCTTACCATCAGCAGTAACAATTGTCTTAGGACGGTTATCAATTACTGTATCGTAATCTTTACCTACTGGTTGACCAAATTCATCTGTTACAGATTGTTTAATAGTGTTACCATTTTCATCTACATAGTGAACGTAAACATTACCCTTAGGTTGTGCTGGTTGTTCTTTGAGTTTGTAGATGTAAGTTACGTCTTTACGTCCTTCGATAACTTTACCTGTTGTAGCGTCAGATGACTCAAGGTGACCTTGTCCATCAACTTTACCTACAGTGTAGTTACCTGCTGGTACCAATTCGTAAACTTTACCATCAGTTGTTGTGATAGTCTTAGGACGATTGTCTACTACTGTATCGTAGTCTTTATCGACTGGTTGATCTTTTTCATCAACAACTGAAGTCTTGATTGTGTTACCTTCAGTATCTTTATAGTGAACGTAAACGTCACCTTTCACTTCTTTGTAGACGTAAGTGATGATTGAACGTGGTTTATCAACTTTACCTTTAATTGGGTCAGATGATTCAAGGTGTCCATCGCCATCAACTTTACCTACTGGGTAGTCACCTTTCGGTACGATCTTGTATGTCTTACCGTCTGGAGTCTTGATTGTATTAGGTTTTTCACCTTCCTCAGTTGTGTTATATGGAGTATCATATGGTGAGTTTGGTGTGTCTTGACGAGGTTTCTTGATTTCTTTACCTTTTTCGTCTACGTAAGTGATGATTACGTCACCTTCTTTAGGTTTCGTTGGATCTTCTTTAAGTTTGTAGACGTAAGTTACGTTCTTGTCGCCTTCGATAACTTTACCTGTTGTAGCGTCATCACCTGTCCAGTGACCTTGTTCGTCGACTTGACCTACTTTGTAGTTACCTGCTGGTACCAATTCGTATGTCTTACCTTGGAATTCGATTTCTTTTGGACGGTTATCTACAACTGTATCGTAGTCTTTACCTACTGGTTGATCTTTTTCATCTGTTACAGATGCTTTGATTGTATTACCATCAGTATCTACATAGTGAACGTAAACATTACCCTTAGGTTGTGCTGGTTGTTCTTTAAGTTTGTAGATGTAAGTAACATCTTTACGTCCTTCGATAACTTTACCTGTTGTAGCATCTGATGACTCAAGGTGACCTTGTTCGTCAACTTGACCTACTTTGTAGTTACCTGCTGGTACCAATTCATATGTCTTACCATTGTATTGGATTTCTTTTGGACGGTTGTCAATTACTGTATCGTAATCTTTATCAACTGGTTGATCTTTTTCGTCAGTGACATCATCTTTAATTGTGTTACCGTCAGTGTCTTTATAGTGAACGTAAACGTCACCCTTCACTTCTTTATAAACGTAAGTGATTGTTGATTTAGGTTTATCAACTTTACCTTTAATTGGATCAGATGATTCAAGGTGTCCGTCACCGTCAACTTTACCTACTGGGTAGTCACCTTTTGGTACGATCTTGTATGTCTTACCGTCTGGAGTCTTGATTGTGTTAGGTTTTTCACCTTCCTCAGTTGTGTTATATGGAGTGTCATATGGTGAGTTTGGTGTATCTTGACGTGGTTTTTGGATTTCTTTACCATCATTCTCACGGATGTAAGTGATGATTACTTCACCAACTTTAGGAGTTTCACTTTCAGACATTGATTCAGAAATTGAAGCTGAAGTTGATTCTGAGCTTGAAAGTGATTCTGAAACTGAAGTTGAAGTTGATGTAGATTCTGAAAGGCTAGCAGATGCTGAGTATGATTCAGAAGCTGATACTGATTCAGATACAGAAGTTGATTCTGAAGAGCTTGCTGATTCTGATGCAGATACTGAAGCTGATGCGCTTGCTGATTCTGATGCAGACGCTGACTCAGATGCGCTTGCTGATTCTGATGCAGATAATGAAGCTGATGTGCTTGCTGATTCTGATGCAGATGCTGACTCAGATGCACTTGCTGATTCTGACGCAGATGCTGATTCTGATGCACTTGCTGATTCTGAATCACTCAATGAAGCTGATTCTGATGCAGATGCTGACTCAGAAGAAGATGTTGATTCAGATTCTGAGTTATTTGTAACAATTGAAGTTGACTCAGAGAGTGAAAGTGAAACTGAGATAGATTCTGAAGTTGAAACTGACTCAGATGCACTTGCTGATTCTGATGCAGATGCTGACTCTGATGCGCTTGCTGATTCTGATGCAGATACTGAAGCTGATGTGCTTGCTGATTCTGATGCAGATGCTGACTCTGATGCGCTTGTTGATTCTGACGCCGATGCTGACTCAGATGCGCTTGCTGATTCTGATGCAGATACTGAAGCTGATGTGCTTGCTGATTCTGACGCAGATACTGACTCAGATGCACTTACTGATTCTGATGCAGATGCTGACTCAGACGCTGAAGCTGAAGCTGATTCTGATGCAGACGCTGATTCTGACGCAGACGTTGATGCTGACTCAGACGCTGATGATGAAGCTGACTCAGATGCACTTGCTGATTCTGATGCAGATGTTGATGCTGACTCTGATGCAGATTCAGACGCACTTGCTGATTCTGATGCAGATGTTGATGCTGATTCAGATGCTGACGCTGAAGCTGATTCTTGTGCAGATGTTGATGCTGACTCTGATGCAGACGCTGAAGCTGATTCCTGAGCTGATGTAGAAGCTGATTCTGATTGTGATTCAGATACACTTGCTGATGCAACTTCTGATTGGCTCAATGATGCAGATGCAGATTCAGAACGAGATTGCGATTCTGATGTAGTATCAGATGCTGATTGTGAAAGACTTGCAGAAGTCGATTGTGATACAGACTGTGATTTAGACACTACTTCTGATTCTGATTGTGACACTGATTGTGATTTAGAAACCACTTCTGATTCTGATACAGATTGTGACTTAGATGTTACTTCTGATTCTGATTGTGACACTGATTGTGATTTAGAAACCACTTCTGATTCTGATACAGATTGTGACTTAGACGCTACTTCTGATTCTGATGAAGATTGTGATTTAGACACTACTTCTGACTCGGATTGCGAGTTTGATACAGAGTTTGAGAATGATTGTGATTGAGAAGCTGATTCTGAATCACCCAATTTCTCGAAGTAATAGTTCACATCAGTTGATGGTTTAACTGCTGACGGAATTGAGTAGTTGTTTGAGAATGAAGTATAACCTTTTAGATTAGTGTAAGTAATGCTACCGTCTGGTTGCGTTACTTTAGAATCGGCAACGATATCAGCATTACGTCCGGCAATCAAGTTCCATTTATTATTTCCTTGACCAGCTGGTGTCAATGATGCGTCTGGTGCACCAGTAAACGGTTTATCAAAAGCTTCAGTCAGTTTTGTTTCATCGTGCGTAAGGTTAACTTTTTCTGTATTAGAAAACCAACCAGTAATAACGAGCGATTTGCTTCCAGCAGTTTCAGTGACATCAATATGGTAGTCACCGTTTTTACTGTTTACTCTTGTAACTTTAGACTCATCAGCCTTCCACTCTTCACCAGCTTTATTTACTTTACTTGTGTAAATAAGTGTGTATTTCGATACATCTTCTGTACCAACATCACTTGAAGTGAAGTTGCTTACTTGTGATGGGTCAAGAGCATAGAATTTTGTAACAGTTGAACCTTCCGTATCAACGATTTCAGAGATACGTTTTACATAGTAGTGGTTTGCTCCACCTTGTAGTTCGACCAATTTTTGACCAACAACACCCTTACCAAGGATACCAGATGTTTTTTGAGTTGAGTCAGTTGTTGCTGCTACATGTTTGTAACCAAGGATGTCACGGTTGCCAGAAGCTGTAAATTGTTGACCTGCAAGACCGGTTTGTGTATAGCTTGCTAAATCTGTTTCATTTCCAGTAGGTTTGTATAATTGACCTGGAGTAGAACTTCCTTGGATAAGCTTATAGTGAGTTGTTTGATCAACTGTTGCATAAGGAACAGAAGTTTGAACGTTTGGCTTGTCTTCACCTACGTTACCTGGGTAGTTGGTATCACGGATTTGAAGCGTTTCATACTCAAGGTTAGCATTTACCAATGAGAAGGTAACGTTACCTGGATCAGTTCCGTTAGCACCTTTGTAAGTCAAAGTGTTAGTTACATCAGAGTTGTTGTTAGTGATGTAACTTGGAAGTGAGATGTTGCTTTCTCCAGCTTTGATGGTACGAGTGTAAACCTCTGATCCATCAGATTTCTTCACAATACGCAAGTAAACATCTGGATTAGCTGAAAGGCTACCAGTGATGGCTGAACGATCTACTGAAAGAGTAGCATAATAATCAAAGTTTGTTTTAGCTCCAGTAGCGTGGTTAGTTTTAAGGAATTGCCATACACCGAAAGTGAAGCGATCAGTGTTTGGATCCAAAGCATATCCAGCTTCGTTGAATTCAGGATCTTCAATCGTTGCACCATTAGCGTTTGAGATAACTGGGTTAGTATCTACGCTACCAGCAGTGCTTGTTGAGATTGGAGCCAACTGTGCAGTCACTGCTGCAACACCGTTAACTACTGAGTTACCTGTGAAGCCGTTGTCAGTGATTTTAGTCATCATGTTGTCAACAGCATTTCCAAGCCGCTCACGTTGTTCTGCGTAAGCAGCGTTTGTTGCTGATGCAGCAAGCAAGGTTGTTGATTTAGCAACTTCTTCTTGAACTGTTGCGATAGCAGTTTGGATTTCAGCTTTAGCAGCTGTATCAGTCAACTTAGCTTGATAATCTTTAGCAATATTTACAAGCAATTCTGCTTCTGAAACGTTTTGATCCAAGATAGTTTTTTCATCTTCTTGAGTAGCTGTTTCTGATGCAGTTGCAGCTGTTGAAGTTGCTGATTCTGAAGCTGAAGATGATTCTGAGTGTGAACCACTGTTGCTTTCAGTGTGTGATTGGCTTTCAGATGTTGAGTTCACTTTGCTAAGTGAAACAGATTCTGAGATAGCTTGTGACAATTCTGCTGATACAGATTGTGATACTGAAACTGAAGCGTCTGTGCTTGCTTGAGCGTCAACTGAAGAGCTTGTAGACTCTTGACTAGCTGATGCTGGAGCTTCTGAAGCTACTGTTTCGGATACTGGAGCAGCGCTCAATACAGCCGCCTCAGAGTTTGCCAATACGTCATGGTTTGTAGTTGCTTGGCTTTCCAAAGCTGGTGCAGTTGTTTCTTCGGCTTGAGCAGTGTAAGTTGCTACTGCGCCACCGGCCACAGCACCTGCTGCTGCAATCCCTTTAAGAAGAGCTGTACCTGAAAGAAGAGAAGATTTTTCTTCTACATTTTGAACTGTTACTGACGGAGCATCTGCGCCACCTTTAACAACTTTGAAAAGTCCAAAGTTAGATGTTGCAGCACGAAGCCAGTTTTTACCCGATTTGATAAGTTTGAAGCGAGTCACGCGATCAGTTTCGCGGAATTCACCTTCGTTACGTCTAAAAAACATATTTACCTCCTAAAAAATATGAGTTATTTCCTAATCTGGAAATTACATTTTATAATATAACACAAGTTGACTAAAAATTGTTCTTTTTTATCTCATTTTCTTCAAAAAAATGTAAGGTTTTCGCAATTCTGAATTTTCTGATTACTATAAACAATTACCCTTATTTTTATGTGCAAACGGTTGAAAACCCCTATTTTATGCTATTAATTTCTATTATTCTCATTTTTAAGCTGACTATCGTTCGGTTTAAAATTATCCAACAATTCCATTTTTGATAAATTGTCACACAATTACAATCAATTGTTTTAGGCGAATTCTTTACATCTGTTTAACTATTATTGGCTATTTTTTAACATTAATCCTAATTAGAGACAGCTCTTCCTTAAATCCTTAAGTCTAAAGTGAAAACGATTTGAATAATTTATAAAAAGTCAATTTATATGCTTAAAAGTCTACAAAAAAAGAATTACCTTCCGATAATTCTTTTTAGACTATTAACCAAGGGCCATTATAGCATCAATAAAAAGCTTCTTGATGAAATAACCATTGCTAATGAGGTAGGCAGTGTATTGTGCGTTAGCAACCATCTGGGCATACTGCTCTTCTGTACATTCTTGTACACAACGGTCTGCTTCTTCCAGACTCGAAACGACAAAGCCTAGGCCATGTTCTCTGACATAGTCAGCATTTGAAAGATAGTCAGGCACCACAACTGGCAAGCCTGCAGCTAAATAGGTAGAGAGTTTATAGGAAATATTCAACTTATAGTAATCAAGCTCATCTTCAGATTTTTCTGAATTCCCCCAGACAAGACCAAAACCTCCTTTAGAAAGGTCAAACAAGAGCTCCTGTTTATTACGCCAGCCTTCAAGTTGAATTCTGGAATAATCCTTGTCTTCTTCTTTTTCCGCATAGACATGAAGAGGTGTCTCCTGCTGCCAGTTGAGAATGTGGGGGAAACGAGTTGGATTACCAGCAAAGATGAGCTTCTTTTGGAAGCTTGGTTTGTGCAAGTCAAGGTTATGAGGCAAATCCCAAAGTTCCTGGATAATAATCTTTTTGACCGTTAACCCTTCCTCAATGAGTCGATCACGCATTTGTTCTGATGGGACAACGACGACATCACAAAGATTGTACATCTCAATGTAGTTAGGCATGAGGAAATAATTACTAGGAAACATTATAGGTGGAACATCATGGATGAACATCACAAGTTTGGTTTGCACTGCCCTAAATTTATGAATGAGGCTAGTGTCCCAAGCGACACTATTCCACGACGGCGACTGGAAGAAGACAATATCGCCATAGCTCACTCCTGCCACAATACCATCAAGGCGGGAATTTAATTCACCACTTGACTCCTGGCTATTATCGTAGAAATAGATTGCTAATTCATTGGCACCAAGCTCCTTGGCAATCTTCATGGTATCATTTTGGGCAATCAAGGCCACACTACGTGGGGACTGCCCAAATAAATTCGTAAAATGTACACGCATACATACTTCTTTCTATTATATGGTAGGAAGTCCTCTACTTACTTATAAGAAACAATCATAAAAATAAGTAAGAGGATAAAGAGGGCTATGCTGATAGCCAAGGTCAACATTTTTCGAATCGGTTGGCTAGCCCAATAACTTGGTTTACCGATATTACTAGTGGCATCCGTTGAGAAAATCTGCGTTTGACGCGGTTGGATGGTCACTAGGACGATAAGGGCAACCGAAAGAATCACTGCTAGAACCATAAATACTAACATCATAAGACTACCTCAACAAACCAATAAGGGTGAAGATCAAACCGATGATAATAACAAGTCCGAGCATGATTGAAAAGCTCTTGTTGATCTTCTCTCCTCTGGTTTCTTTTTCTTTTGTGATAGGCTTTTGCTTGAGTTCTTCCATACGGCCTTCAACGTCACCGTAGAATAAATCTTTTTTAGACATGATTTCCTCCTAAAAGTGATTGTAAGCGGTCGGCCAACTCAGAAGCAGTCAGAGTATTGGCTTGAGCTTCTTGAGCTTGCATGGCCTCTTGCATGGCTTGATTGTCGCTTAGGACCTGCTTAATCTTGGCAACCATAGCTGGATAGTTCTGACTGGCATAGATATGCTCTGGTGCTGTATAGACAGGTCCATGAGCTGTTTCTGAAAAGGCCAAAATCAATAATTGGTGTTCAAAGGCAGTTCGCGTCGCCTTGTACAATTCATTATGATGGTTAATGTCCAAATAGAGGTCAGACTCTTGATAGAGCTTGTCCAACTGCTTGTGACTAGCATTTGGATGGAGCACAACGTTTGAATAACGCATCATCGAGAGCAATCTTGGGGACATCTCAGTGACTGCCGCAATCTGGAAGGTCACATCAGGGAGTGACTCAACCAAGGCTTCTAAACGCTCAATTTGGTCTGAATTGGTTGCAATAAAGGCATTACGAGGTTTGCCATGATTTTCCTTGAAGTCATAGGCATAGCCAAGTGACAAGACCTTATGTTTTTTATCCTCAGGCACCAGCGTCAAGGCTTTTTCATAAGTCACCTTATCAGGAATGATGATGACATTGGCTCTGGCTGAATTATCCTCTAAGATACCATTCATATTGCCTGGTAGGATATCACCCAGTGGCTCTTGCCAGATCAGAATATCAGTTGCCCCTGTATTTTCCATAGTCCATGAGACGATGAAAGGTGTCGCCAAGCTATTAAAGATAATGTGGTCGATATCACCAAAGACCTGAGCTAGAAAGGCTTTGATAAATTCGGTACGGTTGGCAAAACGACGAAGAGCTTGTCCTGGTAAGGTCAAGAGAATATCACCGGTGAGATGATTTTCCAAGATACGTTCGTCGCCTTCTTTGGTTTGGTAGCTGGTAAAGAGTGCCTGACCATTCTCATCATGAGTGGTCTTGGCAAAGCAGAAACCGTACTTGTTATAGTGGTCCACTTGGCGAATCTTACCTGACTTGTCCAACCATTCGACACTTTTGACGATACGAGCCTTGCTACCTTCAGGGTAGGTGATGCGAGCACGTTCTTCGGTGAGATTAGACACACGCGCCATCTGATTGTTCCCTGAAATTTCCCAAAAGGCTGGCACAGGAACTTGGTTGAAAAAGCATGGTTTGCCTGTTTCCTCGTCCGCTTCTACATAGTAGGTGAAAGGAGAGAGAGCTCCTTGAGGGAGGAATCCATCTGGATTGATGACAACTGTTGTGGCATCGTAGCCTGCTGCCTGAAGAGAGTAAGCCAAATCCTTACTGGCTTGATTGTAGTAATCACATAAGAATATCATGAGCGTACCTCCTCAAGTAACTGTTTCCAAGCTACCTTGACTTGACTAGTCAAGAATCCTTTGGCAAGGTCATAAGATTTTTGACGCATGGCCTCGATATTGCCTTCTTCATAGAGACGGACAATGGCATCCTTATAGGACTTGGTGATAACATCCACAACATGATTTTCAGCGACAGGGAGGAGATAACCGTTGGCCCCATCTTGAATAAAGGTTTGATTCCCGTAAGGAACGTCAAATCCAATCATCGGAAGACCTGAGCCAACCGCCTCCATGAGGGTGAGTCCAAAACCTTCACTGGTTGAAGCTGTCAGGTATACCTCGTACTGGCTATAAATGTCAGTCAAGTCAGCATGGCCCATGAGTCGGATATAGTCGCCAGCTTGTGCTTCGACAATAATCTCACGTAATTTGGCATCCATGCTACCACTACCGTAGATATCAAAAGTGATATCAGGCAGGGTCTTATGAACCTCAATAACCGCACGAACCAACCAGTCAATGTGTTTTTCCTGAGCCAAACGTGAGGCCGTAATCATTGAGAATGGTTTACGTGGCTTGTCCTGTCCAACCAATTCAGGAAGACTTCCCACTGGAATGGTGTAAATCTTTGGATCATGTTTGGTGTAGCGACGGAATTGTTCCTGTAAGATTTCCTTCTGACGATCAGTCGCCACGATAAAGAAATCAACCTTGTCCGCATTGGTAAATTGGTACTCGTAATAGTTATTCCAGAGAATGTAGTTGTCATCAGTTTGATTGACACTAAAATGCTCAGCGTGAACAACGACGCCTAGGCGTGCAGCCTGTGCTTCTTCAAAGACCAACTGACCAATACCTGTTTCACGGTCCAAAATGACCACATCATCCTTGGTTAGGGCAAGACGTTTGAAGAAATAGCGAAGAAATTCTTGCTTACCATAGAGAACCTGATCAGGGAAACGATAGATATCCTGATTATTGTCTCCTACAATCATGTCATAGGCTGTAGACCCATCTTCGTTATAAAAACGACGTTGGTAAACCTTGGCTTGATTGTCCTTAGGCGCAGAATACTCACTGCAATAACGGGTGTAAGAGTAAAAGTCCTTGCGCAAGAGCTTGTCATTGACAAAGTAGCTCACTGTTTCCACAGCATCTTCGTCCATCGCACGAAGGTTACATGCCACCACCATATCATCTTGTGGATAATGGTAACGAATGAGGCGGCCAGCAACTTCCTTGCGCTCAGGATTGGCAGGTAAGATAGCCTCAATTTCTGCTAGGCTAATAGTCGATGGTGCAATCTTAACATCTGTAAAATAGCTATGGAGCCAGATGATTTCGTCGTCTGCAAAACCAATCTTGCTAGTCATATGCTCGATATTATCTCCAAGGATGAGATCCATAAAGACAAATTTTGCCTCTTGTCCCATTTCCCTGAAAATCTTGGCACGATAGGCCTGGGCATATTCGACACCACTGCTGGCCCAACCTATGCCTAAATTAATGTTATATACTGTCATAATTTCCTTATTTTATGGGAAATGGCTGATGATATCTCCTTTTTTAGTGACTTGCACCTGACTAAGGAGAAGATTACGAACCATATCCTTTCTGATTTGACGTTTCATGGCTTCAAAGCCCTTGTAAGCCTCTTGGTAATATTCAACAATCGGGTTCTTTTGACTAAGTTGTTGGCTACCAATAGCCATTTGAAGTTGTTGCAGATAGTCTACCTGCTCCACCCAGTTGTCATCCACAGCCTTAAGCATAGATAGGCGTTGGAAATACTCGTTTAGTTCCTTGGTTTTCAACTCCTGCTTCTTAGCATCAAGTTCACGATAGGCAAACTGGTAGATGAGTTCCAAGACTTCCTCACGATTGTCGAGGTCCAAATCCTTAGGAATTTCATTGATGCGGAAGCTGATATTACGCAAGATAAAATGGTAAAGATTTTCCGCTTTTGAGAAATCTTCTTCAGCCATAGCCTGGTCGATGAAGTCATCAAGAACCTCGTCGATAACAGTGTCCAAACCTTGATTGTGATAGATGAGGCGGTCACGTTGTGCATAAATCATCTCACGTTGGATGTTCATACTTTCTGCAAATTCAAGGGTCTGACGACGTGAGGTACGACCAGAACTTTCACTGGCTTCTTGGGCTTTTTCAACCAATTTACGGTACTTACGGCCTGTCAATTCCTTAGGCTCGATGTGATCACTAATGGCGTATTCTTTGTAAGTACGATGGACCCAAGATGGACCGTATTTTTTAATCACATCATCTTCAAGTGAGACGAAGAATTTAGACATACCAGGGTCACCCTGACGTCCAGAACGGCCACGGATTTGCAGGTCAATACGCTGACTTTCCATACGTTCGGTACCGATAACGACCAAACCACCGAGTTCAGCCACACCCTTTCCGAGCTTGATATCTGTTCCACGTCCAGCCATTGACGTCGCAACCGTCACGGCACCCATTTGTCCAGACTCAGCAATCATCTCAGCCTCACGTGGCGCATTGTTGGCATTTAGGAGGTTATGAGCAATTCCTTCACGCAAAAGCAAAGAAGAATAAAGCTCTGACATTTCCACCGAACCAACGAAAATCAAGATTGGATTGCCTTTTTCATGATAATGCTTAACATACTCTAAAGAAGCAAAGACCTTCTCTGGTAGGGTCGCATAAATCTTATCTGGGTAGTCGATACGTTGTTTCTTACGGTTGGTTGGGATTTGAATAACCTTCATGCCATAGGTATCGAGAAATTCTTTTTCCGCAACCTTACCAGTACCAGTCATCCCTGAAATTTTCTTGAATTTTTTAAAGAGACTTTGGTAGGTGATTGAAGCCATGGCTCTGGTTTCTTGTGACAAGGCTACTAATTCCTTGGCTTCGATGGCTTGGTGGAGGCCACCTTGGAGCTTGGTCAATTCCAAGAGACGACCTGTCGATTTATCAAGAAGGACCACTTCAGGCCCCTTCTTACCATCGCGAATGATGTAGTCCTTGTCCTTTTTATAGAGCAAGTGGGCACGAAGTGAAAAAAGCAAATGACGGGCAAAGGTACTATTTTCCTCATCATAAAGGTTGCCAATACCGAGGTAGTTTTCAGCAGCTTTGGCACCCTTAGTGGTCAACCAAACTTCACCTTTTTCCTCTTTGAAGATGTAGTCTTCACCCTCGACCAAGGTGGTCATAAGCGTATCCATCATTCCATAGTAGTTGGACTGAACACGGGGCGCACCAGAAATAATCAAGGGCGTCTGGGCACTATCAAGAAGGACAGAGTCTACCTCATCGACGATAGCATAGTTAAAAGGACGCATGTATTTCCCGTCTTGGTTAGAAGCAAGGTTATCAATCAAATAGTCAAAACCTAGACTGGCATTGGTCGTGTAAACGATATCTGATTGATAGATGGCACGCTTTTCAGTTGGTTCCATCTCATTACTGCCTTCCACACAAGGCACACCAATCGTCAAACCTAGGAACTCATAGACCTGACCCATTTCTTCGGCGTCACGGATAGCCAAGTATTCATTGGTCGTAACGAGGATAGCCCCTTCACCTGACAAGGCATTAAGGTAGACTGGCATGGTTGCCGTCAAAGTCTTACCCTCACCGGTATTCATCTCAGCGATATGGCCCTGGTGCATGACAATGCCCCCCATGACCTGAACGTCATAAGGAAACATACCTAGCACGCGCTTATCTGCTTCACGAACAACCGCAAAAGCTTCTGGCAGGAGGTCGTACAAGCTTTCTCCTTGGGCTAAACGCTCCTTAAATTCCTGCGTTTTATTTTTCAACTCAAGGTTGCTCAGACCAGCCATTTCATCGGCTAGGCCGTTGATTTCCTTGAGTATCTCCTTAACAGGGAGAATAGGATTCAGTTGTTTAAACATGTTCTTCTCCTGTTTCTTCCAGTTTTAAGCTGTAGAAATCCAGCTCTTTGACCCCAGCACTCAAGAGAGAAATACGATAGGTATAAGCCTCATGAGGGTAAATAAAGGTCATGTGGGTACTTTTTTCAATAAGCTGTTTGATTTCATTGCCATAACGGTCCAAAAAGCTGACTTTCAAAAAGACTGAGCCAGTTGGGACGGCTTCGAGATTGGCCGTCAAGTCGTAGCTATGCCCCTTTTTCAAAAGTGGGAGGGCAGGCTGGGTACGAGCAGCTTGATAGTTTTGGATGGCCACCCAAGACTGGATTTCCGTTCCAGATGGCACCAAAGGATTGTAAAATTGCACAGAACCATCTTGGCGTTTAACAATTTTTGAACCATACATGTAGGCTTTGTGGTTTAAGCCCCACAAGATTTCTGATTTCTTGTTTCTGAACATTCTTACTCCTTCCTTCCAAAATCATTTTCTAAAATCATACGGTAAAAATTGACAAACCAAGTTGTCGCCGTATATGAATCATCGTTGTGTCGACCTGACGTTCCCTTACTGAGAATCTTAGCCCCTGAATAATAGAGGGACTTGGTAATATCCTCATAGGCCGTCGGATCCATATCCTCGTCTTTCATGTAAGAAAGACCAAAGGTCGTGTTTGAAAAATCTGCTTTTTCAAACTTATTCCAGAACTTCTGATTAAGGGCCTCAACACCCTCATTATCCAAGCGTCCTGTCTGCAAATGCAAGACATCAATTCCTGTCGGGAAAACCTCTGGTGCCAAAAGTCTGGCACGATTACCGATAGTTCCAACATTGGCTAGGGGTTTAGACATGATGATGGCATGAGGTTCAAAGTCCGCACCATAGTACATAGATGGGAAGGTTCCCATGGACATTCCAGAGAGAATGAGTTGACTATTGTCAAAACCTAGATAGTCCAAGTAATGTTGGATGGTGTCCTTAATACTATTTTCAAGCTCTTCAGTTCCCATGTAGAAGGCCCCCCCTTGGAGACGAGGGTCTGAAAAGAGCAAGAATGGGGTTCCCATCCCTTTCATCATTCCGAAACCTTCGAAACCTTCGGCAGGACGGAAACCTGAGAAGTAAACAGACAAAGGTGGCTTGAAATCCCCAGGATAAAAGAAATAGTTGATTTCCTGACGCTTGCTGTCGTGGAGAATACCACCACCAAGTACAAATTTACCGAATTGGAAACGGGTCAAACGTTGGTGGAGACCACCAATTGTAATCTGACCTTTGCCCTTCATTTCAAGACTAGCAGCCAAGAGGAAGGTCATGTCCTCATCAAGGACAATGGCCCCCTTGCGCATTTCTTCTTCTGAAACGATATAGGTCTTAAAAATACCTGCGACCGAACCTTCTGGCAAAAGATTGAGAATCAAACGACACTCGCAAGTCTCCTCTTTTTCAAATTCCAACCAAAGCTCGATAGGATTTTCCTTGCTGGCTCTGACATTATAGGTCCAATCCAAAACAGGACTAAAATCTTGACCATAATCACCTTTTAAAATGACATTTTCATGACCGTGGTAGGTCACGTCACCAGTAAAATTTGGGTTAACCTGGGTAGTAAAAGGAGACATCTTATCCCCGTATTGGCCTGAAAAGAGTGCTTTTGAAAGGGTAAAGAGCAACTGTCCTTGATTTGAAAAATCAGTCGGCACAGCACAAACTTCCTTCAGAAACTGAAGGAGGCTCTCATCTGGCACTTCAATCGTTTGATCAAAGAAAATAGTGTGAGGAATCAAATACTCTTTAATAGCCATCAATTCCTCAAGACCTTCAAGACTGTCCACTATAACAGCTGTGAAAGTCTTGATTTCGTCTTCTTCGATGGTTTCTTGTAAGGTCTCAAGCTGACCAAGATTGCAATAATACCATTTCATATTTTCAGGAATTTCCTGATTTTCTGACCAGTTGGATGATCCAACTTGTAGTATCTTCAGACGATTATCCTTGGTCATTCTGCTCCTCCTTCAACCAATCTTCCCATTTTTGCACCAAACGGTCTCCTGTATTTTCCTTAATTTTCTCAATAGAGTAGATAAGGGAACGGTTCCAGTTGTTCAACTGTCCCAAATAGTAGTAAGCCCCTTTTTCAAAATCGGACAAGTGCTTCAAGATATAACCATTCTCTTGGTGGGTCACATACTCAGACGCCACACGGTTAATTTGTGGAATACCGGCACTAATTCCAGCAATCTGTGTATAACGATTAGGTTCCTTGCTCAAGTCGACAATGAGACGTGTAAACTGAAGGGCCTTGATAAGGGCAGTCTCGTCACGCAGGTCTTGGAAAGAAAATCGGCTGACGATTTCATTATTTTCTTCCAATTTATTTTCTGCACCACTACTTTCGACAACCTCTTCAAAGGCATCTGGACTCAATCGTTCTTCAATCATTTTTTCCACTTGATTTTGCAGACTACCAAGTTGCTCTGGATTGGCATTAAATGCCCCAAACTCAACCTGTGTCTTTGGATACTTAGCCACAAAAGCCAAAACCTGATAAATAGCCTCTAAATCCAACTGATCGAAGTCAACCTGATAAAAGATTTTAGACTCTTTGACACGTTGACTGGTTCCCAAAGCCAAACGGGTGTCGAAGGAAGCCATGTGTTTGAGTTTCTTAGCCTCTTCTGGATAGGCAACCTGAAGCTGCTCCAAGTAATCGTAACGGTCAGCAATCAACAAGTCCACTTTCGGCAGAAAGACTTCATAGGTGTCAATACTATCGTCCTGATTACGTTCTGCGAACCAAGTCAAAATCTTAGTGTTGTCTGCTGGCAAATGTTCAAAGAGGTGCTTGTTATGGCGTAAATCTGAGGCAATAACAAAACGGTCCTCTGCTTCTACCTTTTCGTCCAAGAATTTAGTCAAAAATTCCCAGATAACTTCTGAAAGTTCACCGTAGTAACTCTTATTAAAACGACCTTCCGTACGAGGGTTGGCTACAATTCCACGGCCATCAAAGAAATGACAGAGTTGCCAAACTCCCTTGGCATTGAGGTAGTTTCGATAGCTTGGTTGTCCATCTTCATAATAAAGACTACTTGAAATAAAGCCGCGGTCATCATAGATGTCTTCACGAATGATTTGCTCATCTTTATAATAGCGAATCATGCCAATAAAGCCTTCTGAACCGAACTCAATCTCGGCATAACGCTTGTGTTGGCATTGCACCACAATAGCAAATGGTGTGTGAACAAAGGTAGATCCTTCTGGCCATTCCAAATCTGTCACTTGAAGGTTTTTCATATCTTCATCAGTGATACCCTGAATCAAGTCAAAAATAGCCGTATAGCCAACTTCCAAGACATCATGACGATGCAGGAAATAACGCAAATGCGGTTGATAGGCCAAAAGCAAAAGCTGAGGTGCTAAATCCTCATCCTGAAAAATACGAACTTGGTGCAAGCTATCATCAAATTCGATTTTTTGGCGGATACGGTACCAAGGATCAATGGCCGTCTTCCAAAATTCATCCGTCTGTCCATACCAAGCTGGAATAAAATAATACATGAGTTCTCCTTCATTGTCTTTTCATCACAATACTTGAGATTGAGGGGCAGACCGATCACGCATCACCAGCCTGCCTCTCAACCCCACGAGGGGTGAGATATTATACATTTTCAAAAAGTGGGGTGTAGGAAGTGTTAAGCTTCAAGGCTTTCATTTCCTCGTTAACGTTGTAAATCATACCGCTAAAAATCAAGAAGGTACCAGGAATCATACTAAGCTGCAGGTAATCTGGATTGACCAAGATAATGAGCATCGGAGCACCTGCCATAAAGAGCATATAAAGGGCACCGATGAAACCAAGTCTAAGGACCAAATGGTTGATATAGGCACTGGTTTCTTGTCCTGGATAAACGCCGTAGATGTACTCACCTGACTTGCGCATACGCTCAGAGATTTGCTCACCAGAGACATTAACAAAGGCAAAGGCTAACCCTAGAACGAAGAGCATGACCAGATAAACAACCAACCAAAGAGGTTGACCGACTGTCAAAGCCTTGATGGCACCACTAGTCCACTTGCTTTCAGGATGGATAAATTGAATCAGCATAAAAACATACTGCGGAATACTAACCAGCGACATAGCATACATGAAAGGCATCCCTCCGGCTGGATTCAACATAATATCCAAGTAAGAATACTGTTTAAAGCGGTTATGAATATTGATTTTATTAATTGAGATACGGTATCTCGCCCTCTGCACAACCCCTGAAATATAGAGGAAGACCAAACTGAATAGAATCAGAGGAAGCAAGACATCCCAACCGATACCTAACTTTTCAATACTATCCATGATTTGATAGGGCAGATTGGCCATCATACTTGCCATCAAGATAACAATGGAGCCTCCAATCCCAAAGAGAGAGTTGAGGTCTGATAGCCAAACCAAGAAGAAGGTCCCGGCAATTAATAAAATGGTATTCATGAAAATAGCGAGACTAGCATTAACCCCTGAAACGATAGGTAAATTCAAGGATACTGCCAAAGATTGAACAATGGCAATCCCTAGGGCCAAATACATGCGTCTACGGTCCTGAATTTCAATGGGGAGATTTTTCAAGCCCATTTTCTTAGAGAAAGAAAACATCTGCCAGAGAATCATGGCCGACATCCAGGGCGACAAACCCACTGAAAATAGAGACATGGACCTGAGGTTTCCACCCATCATGGCACTAGAGAAAGCCAAGGAACCTATGGCTCCCCCAAAGATATTTGCATTTTTCAAATCCACAAACGGTAGAACCAATTGATTTCCCAAACAATAAATAAAGAGGAAAAAGAGGGTCCATAAGACACGTTTGGTGATTATCGATTGACTAATTTTTTTCACTATTACTCCTATTTCCTGCCCATAGACAGGCTGATGTTATTTCGATTGAAACGAGACAGAGACGCCATTTCAGCCTACTTATCCAAGCAAAGGATTACAGGCTCTTCTTACGCATTTGGCGAATGGTCTCAGCCATCTCTTTCCAACGATCTCTTGAGTAGGTTTGTTGGTTATGCTTGGTTGACTTAAGGTCCTCGAACCCTAAAATCGGTTTGTTTTCAAACCTAAAGGCATCAAGAATTTCCACTACTTTTCTTCCTGGATTGATATCTAGAAGCAAGTCACTGGTACGCAACAATTCCAAATCTAGCCCATTTAAGCCCGCAATGGCTGAGTAAACCGTCACATTTGGATAGGTAATCAATTGGGCTAGTTTATCTGTCACATGCTGTCGAGAGGCAATTTTAAACTGTACCTTAGGAAGAGCCGAGATAAGGTCCGTCAAATGAGGAATTTCTGAAATGTTGGTGTAAACCAAACAAGTAAATGGACGGCCCTTAGGATAAATCATGTCCTCTGAAAGTGGCAATAAAGCGGTATTTTCAGCAACCTCTGACCAATCCATTTGAGCATAGAACCACCAGACCTCGCGATAAGCTTGGCAAGCCAATGGTAACCAAGGCTTACGGTGTGAGGCATAATGCACAACCTTAGGATAGTCTTGACCATTTGGCAGATGGAAACCAGCTAAACTAGACTTGGTAACCGCATAGTTGTTGTCAAAAGACAAGGGCAACCAGTTGTTACGGAAGACCATGTTTAGAATGGACTGCTCTGCAAATGGTACCTTATCATGCCATTCACTAGTCATGTCAATAAAGTGACGCCTCATGTTGTACTGCTTCCAATAAGCCGTATCAATCACCATGAATCCTACATCAAACATCGCCTGACTATCCTGAACTTGAACGGCATAGTCACGTACGGCAGCCAAAGGTCGACCTTGCAAATCAAGGGTAAAGAGGTCCTCTAGAGAACCTGTAACCACCATGTCACTATCCAAATAAAGGGCCCGTTCCTCAGACACAAAGTCCGCCACAAAATAGCGAAGATAGCTTGCATAGTTGCTATTAGTCTTGTATTGCTTGATATGACTACTATCCACACGACAGTTAATCACTTCACTACCAAAGGCAGCCAGATGACGGTTTAGTCCTCTAAACCACTCTTGAGAGAAATCATCGTTAATCAAGTAAAAACGAATGTTGCGATGATGGAAAACGATGGATTTGATGGTCGTAAGCACTTGGTCAACATAAGTATAGTTAGCTGCAAGAACAATAGCACGCTTTTTAGTCTCATAACGTTGAGGAGCTAAACTCAAGACCTGGAATTTCTCCTGAATGGAGCGGTAGGCATCAGAATCCGTGAGACCTTGCTCCTCCACATTTTTCAAGCAAGCCTCTAGCATCTGACGGTAGGTGACCATGTATTTTTCCAGAGGGAAACCATGACTAGCAACAATAGCCAAGCGTTCTTCCATGGCATAAACCAAGGTCATCATCCAGTCTTGCATCCAAGTCGCTGATGGCATCTCTGGATTCTCACGATATACATAAAGTCCCTTGTTGAGATAAACCGTACGCTCACTCATGAGATAGGCTTTAAGGTTGAAAAAGCCATCCTCCCCTGCATGCTCTTTTGGAAAAAGCAAGTCATTAAACAAAGAACGTTTGTAGAGTTTGCCTGTCGCAGAAATCAGAGCGATGTTAATGTTATTGGTTTCTTCAAAGAGGCCATCAATAATCTGAGCCGGTGAATAAACCTGCTCATAATAATCTTCATCCTTGATATAAAAATAAAAGAGATCTTCCGATTCCTTATAGACACTGTAATTAGCCACTGCGATATCCGCCTTGTGGGCCTGAAGAGTCTTATAAAGTTCCTCCAGATAAGTAGACTCTACCCAATCCTCAGCATCCACGTAGGTGACGTAAGCTCCCTTAGCCTGACGAATACCAATATGGCGAGCATCTGAAAGCCCTCCATTATCCTTTTTAAAATAGAGGATGCGAGAATCCCTAGCAGCATAACTACGGCAAATGGCATCACTATTATCTATTGAGCCATAATTGATGAGAATAATTTCAAGATTTTGATAGGTCTGCCCCAGGACGCTGTCTAGACAGGTCTGGAGTTGATTTTCTACATTGTAAACGGGAATAATTACGGAAATTTTTTCTGTCATTTTTTATTTCTTATTTTTCTAGCTAATACATTTTTTTATTTTCCTGTCTCAAACTTTCATAAGATAGCAAGGAACAGTCTAAGAATCTGACAAGCATTTTACGGCCACAAGATATAAAGATCGTAAGCACATTCTATACACTTTTTCCTTGATTTTATCGAGACTTAACCATATTAAATTATAACATAATACCACTTAATTTTCTAATAGATTAACTTTTTTATGAGGGATTTTTTTCAAATAAATTTCCTTTTATTTTCAGAAAAAACTGATAGTTAGGAAGATTGAAATAAGTGGATAGAAAAAGAGATAGCTCCGATGAGAAACTATCTCTTAGAATAATTAAAACGTTTTGACGAGAGTTCTTAACCCCTTGACTTCTCTTACCCTTTATCCACAATTTTAATACGGCTACTGCCATCATGCGACTTGATGATAGCTAATTGTTGGGCGATGCCTTCTTTCATGTCGTCCACGTGACTGATGACACCGACCATACGGTTTTCACCGATTTGTTCCAGAACAGCGATGGCTTTGGTCAGGGCTTCCTTATCCAGTGAACCGAAACCTTCGTCGATGAAGAGGGCTTCAACAACAGCACCCTTGCTGGTATTTTGGACGACTTCTGAGAGGGATAGAGCAATAGCTAGTGCGGCGATAAAGGTTTCTCCTCCAGACAAGGATTTGACGGAACGCTCGCTACCTGTCAGCTGGTCATAGACGTTGATGTCTAAGCCGAAGTGATCACGCGCCCGACGCCCTTCTTCACTCAGAACAAAGGAATAGCGGTTATCCGTTAAGAGACCGATGTAGTTAGCATTGGCATAGTCCAAGATTTGTTGGAAATACTGACGGATAACATAGACTTCAAGATTGAGTCGCCCAGTGAGAGCCGTATTTTCTCCCTTAACCACCTTGACCAAATCACTGAGTTCTTGGTGAGCTTTAAAGGCCTCTTGATTACTGTCTTGAAGGGTTTTGGCCGCTTTGTAGGTAGCCGTCGCATCCTTAAGCCCCTGCTCCATGACAGAAACCTGAGCCAGTTGCTTATCATAGCTTTCCTGACAATCCTCTACTGCTTGTGTTAGATTGCCAAGGTCCGGCTTTTCTTGGTCTTTGATAAGCTCTTGACCCTTGACAATCTGCGCCTTCAACTCTTGTTTAAGAGTTTGGTAGCTTGTCAATTGAGCCTGGAGCTTAGGAATCGCTTGCTTGTTCACCTCAAGAAGCCAAAGCTGGATTTGCTCTAGGTCATTGGTGAGGGCCCCTTCAGCCATAAGACTTTGGTCTAGTTCAGCCGATAAACGCTTAGTTTCTTGGCTAGCATTTTCTTTAGACTTGGTTAAGCTCTCAAGTTGCCCCCTGATTCCTTGAATGTCGGCATGAAGTTGGTTGTAGGCTTCACTATTTTCCTTGACTTGCTTATTGTAGAGGTCCAACTCCTGCTTTGCTAGGGAAATACGTTCTTGATAAACCTCAACAGATTCAAGCTCTTGATGAGCTTCTTGTAACTCCTTAAGACGTTCCTTAGCTTGGTCAAGCGCCGCCTTAGCCTCTTGATAGGCTTTAGCCAAATCTATCGATTTTTCCTGAGCCTTGGCTAACTCATCTTTATAATGGAGACGATCTGCCTCTTCCTTATCAAAGCGTTTGTGTAGCTCTTGATAATACTGTTCAACCTTTCGGAGTAAGGTTTGTCCACAGTCTGCTTCATAGTCCTCAGCAAAATCAAAATCAAATTGTCCCTTAACTTGCTCTTGGAGTTCTAGATAGTGTTTTTCAAGAGTTAACTTGACTTTAGCCACTTGGTCAAGCAAATCTTGACGTTTAGATTCAACCTCGCTCAAGGTAGCCTGACGGTTTGACAAGGTAGCCACTTGCCTTTCTTTTTGAGCTTGAAGTTCCTCCACCTGATTCATGAGATCCTTCAAGGCCGCTTCATTCGCCTTTGTCCCATCGACCTTAGGATGGGCAATGGAACCACAAACCATACATGGCTGTCCATCCTCTAATTCTGCCTGCAACTGGGCAATCATGAGTTGACGACGTGAAGCTAAAGTGGTTGCTAACTGGTCTTCCAATTCCTTGAGACTTTCTTGAGCTTGGTCAATATCCAAAGATAACCCTTGTTGACGTTTTTCCGTCTTGGCCAACTCCTGCTTCAAGTCCTCTATTTCTTTCAGGTCCTGAGCCAGTTGATTATCCACACTGTAACCCACAGACTGGAGGAGTTTTTCGGCTTCATGCAAGCTATCTAAACTTAGGCGATTGGCCTCCAAATCTGACAAGGACTGGTTGAGGAGCTCAATCTTTTTCGACGCCTGTTGATAGGTTTCTTCCAACTGCTTGTAGTTAGTACGTGAACGTTTGATTTTCTCCTGCTCTAGGACAAGACTCTGAGCATAGATAATATCCTCTTTCCAAGTTTCAAGCTCCTCTTCTTTTTGAAGAGAGTCCTTAGATTGAGCTGCGAGTGCCTCTTTTTGTGCCTTAACTCCCTCAAAAGCCTGCTGCTTTTCACTCAATTCTTCCTGAGCGATTTCAAAATCCTGCTCTAATTGCAACAACTGTTTCTGATATTGATTGAGGCTACTAATAGTTTCTTGCAACCCTTGGGCAAACTGCAATTCCTCCAGATGCACTTTAGCCTCTGCCTGTTCTTGAGCACCTTCCTCAATTTCCAGACGGTAACGTTCCTTGGCTTGCTTCAATTCTTGGAAAATCATTGCCAAATCTTGGGCAGTTTGCAAGCTCTTCTGCAGCTTAGCCAAATCCTCATGGGCATCCTTCAAGATGCTTTTTTGCTCCGTAAGACTTTCTTGACGCTGAGACAAAAGCTCTTCAAGGCGTGCCAATTTTTCAGAGGCCGGTGTTTGCCCCAAGACTGCTAATTCCTCCTCAGACCAGACCTGACTAGCAAAATGGCCATCTAGCTGAGCTTGACGCTTATCCATATCCTTATTGCTCTGACGAAGACGCTCTTCCAAGCTCTTTTGAAAACGGTCAAAAATACCCGTTCCAAAGATTTTCTTTAAAATCTGAGTCTTGGTCTTGGAATCTTCTTTCAAGAAACGGCTGAAATCATTTTGCGGAAGGAGAATAATCTGTTTGAACTGCTCGGCATTGAGTCCCAAAATCTGCTCAATCTGGTCACTCACTTCCTTGATCTTATCCCCAAGCTTTTCAATTTCCTGACCACCAATCTTATCCACAATGACTAAAGAAGCCGTCGCCTTTTGCATGGTCGTGCCCCCACCTCGCTTGGCTCTCTCCTGCTGGAGCACTCGCTCAATGCGATAAAGATGCTTACCCTGTTGGAAGTAGAAAGTCACCTTAGTCAGATCGTCCTCTGGACCAGCGAAGGTTGACCGCATCTCCTCAACATTGCGATCGCCACTGGTTGTGGCAAACAAGGCAACCGTCATGGCATCAAAGAGTGTACTCTTACCAGCCCCCGTGTCCCCACCAATCAAAAAGAGGGGAGCGTGGTCAAACTGGGTGAAATTGATGACTTCCTTACGATAAGGTCCAAAATTGGTCAATTCTAACTGAACTGGTCTCATTGTCCACTCCTTCCAATCTCCTCAAAAATACTTTCCACAAGGGCAGTTTGTCTCTCCGACAAGACTTCGCCCCCAGTCACTGTCTGGTAAAAATCAGAGACAATTTCCTGAGGCGACTGCATTTCCAAATCTTTTAAGTGCTGATCTACAGTCAAGCTTTCTTCCCTGACATCACCCAAACGACTGAAAGTGATTTCTACAATGTCTGTCCCATAAATCTCTTCCAAACGGGCACGCACATTGATTCCCTCTAATTCCTTACGACTGAACAATTGAATATCAAAGGCAAACCAAGCCTTTTGACAAGGCTGCTCCTTATAAAATTCAGGTGACACCAAGGTTTCAAAAGACGCCTGCAAGGCCAAAATCGGTCGTTTGACCTCTAGAGGATGGAAGGTCTGAGACAAGTCTCCAGTTGCATCCAATTCAACAATATAGACACCCTTTTCTTCCTTACGCTTGGCTTCTTTGACATTAAAGGCGACCGGACTGCCTGAATATTGCACGCGCTGGTTCGGACTGGCAAAACGCGTATGGATATGCCCCAAGGCCACATAATCGAAAGCCTTGAAAAGGTCACTGGTCACATTAGAAAGACCACCTACCGTATTGCTGGTTTCAGACAACATCAATTCTCTTAGACTTTGACCATCGCTATCATCCTTCTTAGAAACCGCAAAATGCGTCACCAAAATATGGGCCTTGTCAGGATCAAAAGCTTTTTCCATATCCTCGAGAATGTAGGCCAAGGCATCACCAATTCCCTGAATTTCCTTATTCTCATCGTCTTTATAGTAAATACGAGCATCAATGGGGTCAATAAAGGGAAGCAGGAAAATCTGGCAAGCCTCCAACTCAATAGGCTCAAAAGCCTCCTCCAAACGTGTGCTCAAATGAAGGCCCTGAGGTTGAAAGAAGTCACGCCCAAAATGCAAACGTTCCGCACCATCGTGGTTGCCACTAATAGCATAGACAGGAATCTGCTCCTCCAAGACCAAGCGGGCCAAGGTCTTATTAAATAGCTTAATCGCATCCACAGGCGGCACCGCACGGTCATAGAGGTCTCCCGCAATGATAACCCCATCCACTTTTTCGCTAATAGCCAAATCCACAATCTGTTGAAAGGCCCACTCCTGCTCCTCCAACAAAGACCAGCCATTGAGGGTTCGCCCCACATGCCAATCTGACGTATGTAAAAACTTCATGACAGTCTCCTCATTCGTTTTGTCTTACTCTATTGTACCTTATCAAGCTAAATACTGCTTAAAAGATTCACAAACCTTGGGAGATTCCATAATTTTTATCCGCAGACCAAAAAATCTCTCCCGAGCAATCACGCTCGAGAGAGATTTTATTTTTGGATTTTATGAGAGATAAGGTGTGGAAATCTTAGTCTTGGTTTTTACGACGATTCATAGCTGCAAGTCCTGACATGAGTCCCATGACAACAACACCCATTGCTGCAAGGTTGTTATCTGACTCACCTGTTACTGGCAATTGTTCATCGCCTTCTTTAGCTTTATCAGAGCCATCTGCCTTCTTACCATCTTTGTTTCCAGATTTCTTCTTATCTGAACCTTTACCATCTGATGCTCCATCAGCAGCTGAACCAGATCCAGAACCTTTAGATCCTTTAGAACCGTTTGAAGTTGCTTTGACAGCCTTAGATGTTGAACTTCCAGATTGACCACCGTTACCGTTTGATGGTGTTGAGCCATCTTCGACTTTACGGTAGATGTAAGTTACGACTGTTTGACCTTCTGTCATCTTGTCTGTAGATTTACCTTCTTGACGGATCAATTCATATTTCACACCGTTACGGTAGATGTAACGGTCACCATGAACATTAACTTCTGAACCAACAGAGTTAGTGATCACAAGTGGCATCTTGATTTGGTTACCATACTCGTCACGGTAGATAACAACGATAGTACCAACTTCTTTGTTAACTGCCGGTTTAGCAGGTTCTGCATTAACCACCTTGTAAACAACCTTTGTATCTTCACCAGGGTTGCTTGGTGTCACACCAGTCTTATCAGCCTTGTAACCTTTCACTTCAGGAACAAGTGTCATAGCAGCCTTAGTTGGATCGTTAGGATCATTTGTGTAAGTAACTGCTTCAACACCTGGGATTGGATTCCCTTTTTCGTCAACGGCAATAATCTTACCAAATTTAGTGTAAGTTACAGTCTCAACCTTGCTGTCCATAGTGACATCTTGAGAAGCCACACGGCCTTTATCGGCGAAGTAACCGTTAACCATTGGTGTAATCACGAGATCAAACTTAGTCTTATCTGCCTTCCATTCACCAGTTGTAAGAATATCACCTGTTACAGAATCAAGCGTCAATGAACGTTTCCATTGTGCTTTCTGAACACTATCTGCTGGCAATTTAGCATTGCTATCTTTGCTTGCATAGTGAACAGTGTATGTCACATCTTTAAGGTAAGCATCCTTAGCTGGCCATTTTGGACCGTTTGGTTGGTTAGGATAGATTGGTGTTCCTGGTTCGTGAGCATTGTCTGGATTAAAGTCAAGTGCTACACGTTTGAAGCTTACTGTCCAAACTTGGTCAACTGTGCTATCCAAGTCAAAGCTTGCACCAGTTGGGTAACCATCTGTTACAAGGACATAGCCAAGGTCTTGATAGTGTTTGATACGTTCAGCTGTTGAATAGTTAACCGCTTCACCAGACTTACCAGCCAAAGCAACAGTTTCAAGGGTTGAACCACTTGTTTCATCACGGTAAACAACACTTGCTTTTTGATCGTTCTTAACGTAAACAACCTTAGTATCGCTAGACAAGTCACCTGGTGTTACAGGTACTACCTTAGCAGTGTAACCTGGGATAGTTGGCAAGTTCTTGTCAACTGCAATCATCTTAGTTGGATCGTTAGGATCATTGATGTAGGCAGTATCTGACACACCTGCAATTGGGTTCCCATTTTCATCGACAATGACAAATTTACCAAAGGCCTTATAAGTTACGGTATCAGTTGCTTCTGGAGCATCTGGAGTTACTGTCTTACCACCTGCTACCGCTTTATCGGCATAGTAACCATTAACAACAGGAACCTTAACTGTACCGTAAGTGTGGCTAGTTTCATTCCAAGTCACCTTGCCAGTCGCTTGGTTATCCTTACCTGCAAAGGTATAGTCAGATTTCACATCTGCAGCTGGAGTTTTATCGCCAGCACCTTGGAATGTAACTGTTTGTTTCGTCGCCTTAGTCACATCGTTAACGATTGCTACGTAAACGACACGAGTGTCTTCACCTGGATTTGATGGTGATGCAGGGACAACCTTAACAGTGTAACCAGGAATACTTGGAAGCGTCTTGTCGATGGCAATCATCTTAGTCGCATCATTAGGATCGTTAGTGTAGGCAGTTGTTGATACACCTGGAATTGGATTTCCATTTTCATCCACAGCGATAAATTTACCAAAGGCTTTGTATGTCACTGTGTCTGTCGCATTTGGTGCATCTGGAGTAACTGTCTTGCCACCTGCTACCGCTTTATCGGCGTAGTAACCAATAACAACTGGAGTCTTAACTGTTCCATAAGTGTGAGTCGTTTCAGTCCAAGTTGTTGTATTAGTTGTAGGATCTTCTTTACCGTTGAAGCTAAAGTCATTTTGAGTGTTGGCAGCTGGTGTCTTCGTATCAGCACCAGTGTATGTCACTGTTTGACTTGTTGCTTTAGTAACATCTTTAGTGTCTTTTTCCACGATAATGTGGTAACGGTAACCTGGAGCTAGGTATTGACCACCACCATTGGCATCAATTGAAGCGTCCAATCCTTGCGAACCGTTGGCAAATTGAACAAGGTCAACGACACGGCTTTGGTTACGGTCCCAAGTACGTTCTGAACGGATAGTTGCAATACCGTTGTTATAGTCGTATTGACGTTCTGACTTCAAGACATCTACGTAAGCATTAGCTTTAGATTTGTCAGCAGATGCATACTTGATGCGGTATCCTGCTGGTACTGGTGGAAGTTCTGTTACACCAGCATCGTAGATTTTATTGTAAGTCTTACCGTTTGCTGTGATTGTTTCAGTTGAGTTATTGATACGGTATGTTGAAGATCCAGGAATCTTGTTTCCTGCTTCATCGACATAGTCAATAATACCAAGGTTAGCGTAGTTAACAACAACCATGTAATTACCGTTTGTAACGTAGTCATAAGGTCTCATTACTCCTCGGTTATCACGACCGACTTTGAGGTGGTTGATGTAATCAATATTAACAAAGTATTGTTGACGCTCTGGCAAATAGGCAAGTTTGTAGCCAAGGTTTGTCAAGTCAGGGTTTGTTGAGCCTGCTCCAGCATTTGTCAAAACAGCAACCGCATCAGCTGTACGAAGGCTACGGTTTGATACCGCAAGTCCCATAGCATTGATGAGGTTTTCAGAGTTAAGGCTTGCTTCAGCAGCATTCAATTCACTGCTTGTCACAGCTAACTCGCTAGTCGCTACTTTAAGGACACTATTTACAGCGTTAGTTGTAGACTCTGCACTGGCAGTTTCTGCTGCAGTCGCAACTGAAGTAGCCGCACTTGTTTGTGCTGATACTTGACCAGCAACAGGAGTTTCTGCTACAGCTGTTGAGCTAAGAGCTTGAGCACTTGTAGCTACAGATGAAGCAGTCGCTGTTGCAGACTCAGAGCTCGCTTGCGATGCAGCCTGAGAAGCTACTTCTGAACTAGCTGCTGTTTGACTAGTTGTTGAAGCTGCTTGGCTTTGAGCTGCTGATTGTGGTTGTTCACTAGCCAAGGCCACAGTAGAGACTGAACTTGGTGCGTTTTCTGTTGTTGCTGGAGCTACTGATGTTGTTGGCGTTGATTGCTCCACGACGACATCTGGCTCAGCAGTTGTTTCCATACCTGCGGTAGTTGGTGCTACCGTTTCATCAGCTTGGGCACCCTGTGCATTTGAGAAGATTGAAACTCCCAAAAGTACAGAGGCTACACCAAAGCTGTATTTTCTTAATGAAAAACGTTGGCGTTTATTAAACATATCTCTCATAATAATAAATTTCCTCAATATCCAAATTACTTTATATACAATTTCCATTTTATACTATAATTATTAAATTGTCAAATATATACTAATAATTGTGTAAAAGTTTAACTTTTATTAGAAAACATTAATTTAAAACTTTTATCTAAGTCCTTTGAAACTTCAAAAACGTTCGTGCTTTTATTTAGCACAATTCCCTATTTTGTCAGTTTTATAATTTTTAAAATACTTTTATATCAAACCATCTTTTATTAAAAATCTTCGTTACTCTAACCGTATTTTTTAGTTTTGGTGATATTTATTAAAATACAAAATTCTCTCCCTTCAAAAAGAAAATGTTTTAATAGCTCACCCCACACCTCTCCCAATCCCTTGCCAATACTGACCTAGAGGCTCCTACTTCCCATATTCTCAACAGATTCAAAAATCCCTTTGGCATTTACCAAAAGGGATTCTTTCACCTATTATTTGAAAATAGAACTTGTGAAACTGTCTGTCTCTTGAAGAAGTTTCTTATAGACAGCTTCTTTGAGTTTTGTCGTATGGCTTGTTGACACAGATTTATTGCCATTATTATCTGTTTTAAGACTTGCAGCGTCTTTGGCTACTGCCGCTTTAAACAAGGCTAACAAATCATCGTAAGAGCTTACTGATGTACCGTCAACAGTAACTGTCGTCAAACCATGAGACGCTTTTTCTTTCACTTCTTTGAAGTAGGCCTTCTTGAAGTCTTCTAGGGAGTTGAACTGACCATCAGAAATCTTGTTAATGATAAAGTCATCACCAAGGGTGTTCTTACCAGCCGCTTTTGCTTCTTGTTTGTACTTGTTGGTCGCATAACCTAAGAAGCCTTTTTCATAGCCGTAGTAACCCCAGAGTCTAAAGGTATTGTGTTTGAAGGACATGGCACCTGGAGAGCCCTCACTGGTATTACCACCATAAATGGCAGACATCATTGGCACATTGACATAGGCAGAAGAGAAGTCCTCAGGTTTATAAACACCATTTCCAGGGCCACGATTGGTCATGAAGTTATTATCCACAAGGTCATCAATAGAGGTCAAGCTAATAGCCTTTTCGCTATCACTTAGAGCACGCACCTTGTCGTATTGGTTTTTACTATTGCCTCGTAGCTGTTTGTCTACCTTCTTGAACCATGCGTTATTGAGCTCTTGCTTGCCTTGACTGAGAACTGCTTCTCCTTCCAATGAATCAAGAAGCATAAGGGTATCGTTGTAGCCCTTCATGTAACGGTCAATGGCTTCACGCGAGTTCAACTTGTTCGGATTGGTGTTGTACCACTGGTTACCATCGTTTTCTCTTTCAAAGGCCATGTTGAGTCCTAGAGCACCGTATTCACCCTGGTGACCCTGAGTCGCTGGTGATTGCAACATTCCTTGGGCATAAGCTTCAACGTCTGTTCCTTCACGACGACCAAAACCTCCAAAGTAGGCAATACGGTCATTGATATGAGTTGTTTCATGGGTAAAAGCTGAAGCACCGTACTCGCTAATCATGTTAGACATGACATAAGTAACCTTGGCACGATTATCGTATGGGTTGTCGTAGATGGCAGCATAGGCACCTGCCATGGCTCCGTTATCACCGTAGTACTCACCAACTGGTCCATAGATTTCACGGATTGGCGCATAGACTTCCGTACTGTTCTTGAATTGGCCGTAGCGCTCTGGCCAACCTGGCCAACCATGACCCCAGACATAGAAACCTTCCCAGATTGGATTGACAATGTCTTTGAACAATTTGTTTTTGACATTATCTGCAGCCAATCTTTGCCAGAAATCAAGATAGTTGATTTGACGTTGGGCCGCTAGATCAATCTCTGGTTTCAACTTCTCTAGGGTTGTGTTGTACTTGTTAGCTGTTCCATAAGACATAGTATCATAGGTAGAAATCAAGAACATCTCTGTCTTATCAAGGTTCAACAAAGGCAAAATCATCTTGCGGTGGAGACCACGACTAAGGTTGTCATAAACACGATACTTATGCTCACCAACACCTTCATTTTGAGACGCCTTCTCTACAACGTAGACCTTATCCTTAGCAGCATCGATGAACCAATCATTCATATTGTCGATAGTCGTAAAGAGTTTTCGGTTGTAGTTGAGGAAGTCGGTGAGATCACTAGAAAGGGTACTTTTGGCGAGAACTTCACCGAAAGCATCGTAGGTTCTTGAACCACTGATATTATTTTCCTTAGAGCCAATCTCAATCAAACGGTCAAGGACATCCACATTTTTACCATAGAAATCTGGTTTGAAGAGCATGATTTCTTTGATGTTAACATCATCAAACTTCACACCGTAATAACGATTCAAGTAGGTCAACCCTAGCAAGAGGGCTGCTTTATTTTTCTCGACCTTGTCAAGAATCATTTGTTGAGCAGCTGGTGATTGGTTAAGCTGGTGATCTTCATTTTGAACCAGCTTAGTTACTAGGTTAGTCAAATTAGCCTTAACAGCGTCAAAGCTTTCTTCCAAGAAGAGGTTCTTGATAGCATTGACCTTATTTGGACCAGTACGGCCAAGTTTTTGGTAAATCGGATCAGACTGCAACTCAATCGGTTTCAGGATATCAACGATACCATTGATAAGACTTGAGTGGTCTTTTTGAACGATATTTGGAGTGTACTTGATACCCAAATCAGAAACAGTATATTCCTTAACGTTACTCAACCCTTCTGAACTCTCTGAAAGCTTGAAGTAGTCTTTGCTTCCATCAGCGTAGTGAACAATAATCTTGTTAGCATCGCTTAGGTCTGTGACAAAATTACTGTCTTTCATTGGTGTCACTGAGAGCACCTCTTTGGTATTCAAGTTGTGGTCCTTGGCCAGTTTGTTTGCTTGATAGACAATATAATCCTTGTTATAGAATGGCTGGAATTTCTCAATATTCTTGTAAGCCTGCTTGTATTCTGGCTTATAGTCTTGAATATTGGCAAAATCAGCTTGACTAGAAACATTGTTAAGCGTATTCAACGCGTAAGGCTCGCTAACAAATGTATCAGCTGTGATCTTGTAACCTTCAACACGCTTGTCAGCTTCTTCCTTGGTCAAATGTTTGAGCTTATTCGGACTCTTAGTATCTTTACCAGTACCATCTTCGGCCGAGCTATAGCCAACAACACCAAAGAGATCTTTGATGTATGGGCCACCGTCTTCATCATTGACATCGTTAGAAGCAAAGATTTCTTGGCCCTTGATAACCTTAGCATAGGTCACATTGTCTTGAACAGCGCCGTAAGGCCATGTCTTAGCGACAATACCACCGACATTCCTTGTGTTTTTAACATCAAGAACACCTTTAGCTACTGAATTGGTTACCTTAGCCTTCGTTCCTGATTTCCAACTGTTGAGCATGTAAGTGACAAATGGCACCAGCATACTTGCGTTAGCATTTTGAGCTGTAATAGTCGCATCCACATAGGCTCTGTTGACGAATCCCATGTAGTTTGAACCAGCAATCCCACCAACTGTTGAGTTATTACCAACAGAGTTGATTTTACCGAGAAAGGCAACATTTTCAATCTTGCCATCTTCATCAATCTTATTGACAATACCTGCAACGTCATTGTTACCAGTCACTGAACCAGCCACCTTAACATCTTCAATCAGACCTTTGTTTTTAAGGTTAAATCCAAGCGTCGCGATTTGATTTTGACCAGAGCGATTGATGTCTACATTTTCAAAGTTGATATTCTTGATCGTTCCGCCATTGATGACATTAAACAATGGATGTTCTAAATCATAGATGGCATAGCGTTTGTCACCATCACTGAGCAACTTACCAGTAAATTCGGTCGTAATGTATGATTTACCGTTTGGAACGACGTGACGAGCACTCATACTTTGTCCGAGCCTAAATTCACCTGAAGGATTCGCCTGAATGGCATTGACCAACTCAGCAAAATCGTAGTAAACATTGGCTTGGCTAGCCTGAGGTTTCTCAATGTAATAGCTATAGGTTTGAGCAAAATGGTTTTGGGTATCACGTTGCACCAAATTGTCCGCTGCTGCAGTTACCTTATAAACCGCCTTGCCATCAACCGTCGTTTCTTCGATGGCTTTTACAGCCAAGTAAGTGGTCTTCTGATCCGCAGAAGTCATCTTCAAATAGTAATTCGTGAGATCCTGAGGTACAGCTGCCAGACGAGTCTCATCCACTTCTGTTTGATTGTCATACTTAATCAAATCTGTACGTGCAAAATCTTTAAGCTCAACCTTCTTGAGATCCAGTTGGAGAGTTTGGTCTGCCAAAACCTGATTCTCCTCACCATTGCCACGATCATAGGTCATGGTTGTTGTGAGGGTATATGGCTTGTAATAGTCTAAGTTTGTTAGGTCAGCAGTCAAGGTCGTGCTAGGAATATCAAGCGTTTGGACAATCTGTCCGTTTTGCTTGAGGACCGCTTTAATAGTCGTGATAGCTGCTGAACCTGGGTTCGTCAAGGTGTAGCTAAGTTTAGCACTACGACCCAAATCATCCTTGTCAATCTTTGTTAGCGTAAGCACTGGTTTTTCAGACACCTTGGTCCCTTTGTGAACGATACGATCTTGAACAGGAACTAGCACGGTTTCAGTGACAGTTGGTGCCTCAGACGTCTTATTCCCTTTGTAGGTCTTATAGACTTTGGTGATTTTGTTTTGACCTTTTTGACCTTCTTGAACAACCTGTAAAGTACCCTTCTCAAGCGTGTCATCTTCTTGGACAATTTCTTTAAATGGAAGCTCTACAATAGACTCTTCGGTCGTTGTTCCATCTAGAGGTTTGCTGCCACGACGAAGTTTTCTAGGTTGTGGCACCTCAATAACCTTACCTGACACAATAGTTGGCTCACCAACCTTGACACCATCAATGGTTTGGTAAATTTTCTGGATTTCTTGGCTACCTTTTTGACCTTCTTGCTCGACAACCTCTTCATCCACATACTTGCTATCATCAGTGATAACTTCGATAGGATAATCGATGGCTTGCGTTTCAGTCTCTGTGACACTTCCAACAACTGGAGTGTGGACAGGATTCTCGGGTTGGACAGCCGCCTCACCTTCATGACCGGATTCTTGTGTACCCTTGGCTTCCAGTTTGCCTGTATAGTCTGGATTAGCAGGTTGAACAGCTGCTTCGCCTTCATGGCCAACTTCTTGGGTACCATTGGCACTGATTGGACCAGTGTACTCTGGGTTAGCTGGTTGAACCACTGCCTCGCCTTCGTGACCAACTTCCTGGGTACCATTGGCACTGATTGGACCGGTGTACTCTGGGTTAGCTGGTTGAACAACTGCCTCGCCTTCATGACCAACTTCTTGGGTACCGTTCGCACTGATTGGTCCAGTGTACTCTGGATTAGCCGGTTGGACCCATGCTTCACCCTCGTGACCAACTTCCTGCGTTCCATTAGCACTTGTAGTATCGCTACTGATTGAACCTGTGTACTCTGGAGCGACAGGTTGAACAGCTGCTTCGCCTTCGTGACCAACTTCTTGGGTACCATTGGCACTAATCGGTCCAGTGTACTCTGGGTTAGCAGGTTGAACTAGAGATTCGCCTTCGTAACCTGATTCTTGCGTACCTTTAGCACTGATTGGACCAGTGTAATCTGGATTTGCAGGTTGAACAGCTGCCTCGCCTTCATGACCTGATTCTTGCGTACCTTTAGCGCTAATTGGCTCAGTGTACTCTGGATTAGCAGGCTGAACAGCTGCCTCGCCTTCATGACCTGGCTCCTGTGTTCCTTTTTTCCAACTGATTCCCTTACTATCCCTATCAGCTGTCCCCTGACTAACTGTATTATCTTCTTTTATTGAAGACTCAAGCCCTTGCAAAGTATTCTCCAAAGGTTGTTCAAGCTCCGGCTTAGCAGAGTAACGCAGATAACCCACATACTCATAACCATCAATGGCAATAACACCCTTAGCCAAATCTTCTTTATTTGAAACCGCAAGAGTTTGATTATAGGCCTGCAACTCCTTGTTTTGCAAGGCAAGAACCTCTATCGGCACAAGGAGACTTTGCCCTGCGGCCCCAATCAAGACCAAGCCAATAATTTTTTTACGATGTTTTTTTGAAAATAGCAACACAGCCATAGTCGCTGTTGCCAATCCTAAACCTGTCGCTGCCCAGTCAGAGCTTCCTGTCTGAGGAAGAGTAGCTTGACTGTCTCCCTTACGTTTATAAACCAGATAAAAAGTGTCCTCATTTTGATATTCCTTAGGAATAGCATGTACCACTTGCTTCTGCTCTTCAGCTGTTAATTCATTTTCTGTGACATAGGCCATGTGTACCGATGCATCTGAAGTAACCTGGTCTGCCGAAACTGGTTTAGACACGAAAAGACCACCTGCTAACAAGAATGTCCCGATAGCAACTGGCCCTACACCTACTGACAATTTACGAATGGCGTATTTTGTCACTTTTTCAAAAACATGATTTGCTTGTTTCATTCAAAATCTTCCTATATGTTAATCCTTGTACCCCAAGGCACGTCAAAAAAACGAAGACGTTATTGAAAAAACACGCACTCTATACATTTATTAACCTTCTTCCGAAGTCTATCATATCCTTTTTTTAATCTTTAGGCAAGTATTTTCTCTAATTTTTAATCAATATAAAAAACGGATTATGATTAGTAACTAGCTCCTCGTGAAAATAATCAAACCTTTTCATATAAGCATTTTCATGCATATCACTATTTATGGGAATTTCCCCTATAATCTAAGTTACTAATATTTGTTGAATAAACCTCTTCACCTTTTGAGTTTTTATCTAATTTTTTAATATAAACAAAAACTGTCTTGTAATAGACACAAAAGAGACCCACCCCTTATGGGATGAGTCTCTTTTTTCGAAAACCGAAATAGCCTAACTAACTATGTTGAGGGATCTAACCTATGAACTATCTTAGTCTTCTTTTTTGCGTTTTCCTGCCAAACCAAGTCCAGCTGCCGCAAGGATTCCTCCGAGAGCCATAGCTGCCATAGACGCATCATCACCTGTTTCAGGGAGTGCTGGTCCTTTAGGAGCTTCTGGTGTAGTTGGTGGTGTCACTGGTGGAACCACTGGAGTTGGAGGAGTCGGTGGTGTTGGAGGAGTTGGTGGTGTTGGTGGAGTCGGTGGTGTTGGTGGTGTTGGAGGAGTCGGTGGTGTCACAATATTGTTGAACTCAGTATCTTCTGGCAATTGAGAAGTTACTGTCAAGACTTTACCGTCTTTAGTTACAGAAACAACGACTGTAGCAACCATCTTATCGTAGGTAACAGTTGCATCGTTACCTTGTACTTCTTCTACTGTGTAGACGTGAGTACCTTCTTCACCACGTTTGTACTCAAGAGCTGAGAACTTGATCTTACCGTTAGCATCATTGCTTACAGTTTCGATCACATTACCCTTGCTGTCTTTAAGTACGAAGCTAAACTCACCAGCTTTAAGTTCACGACCTTCAAGTTTCTTAGTGAATTCAAACTCAACCTTAGTTGGGATATTGACTACACGTTTTTCTGTTGGTTTTTCTGGTTTTTCAACAGATTTCTTAGTTGGGTCGTATTGGTGAACGATTTGTGACGCAGTATTTTCGATGTCTACACCATCTTTAGCAGTGCCTTTGATAGTTGCAGGAATATCGAACTTGTAGTAGCGTCCGAATGCCAATTTGGCAGTATCGATCACTTGTGTGTTTTCTGCATCGCCAAGTGACTTAGTAAGGTCAGCTTTAGATGTTGCAGTAATCACACCGTCAACGATTTGGATATCGAACTTAGCTGTCACATCTTCTCCTGTTACAGAGTCGTATGCTTTAATATCAGCAACATTGATGTTCAAGTTTTCGCTGTCATATTTATCTGTAACACCTACAGATTGGATATTGTGAGCGTCAGTGAAGTTAGTTGTGTCGAGCCATACTTGGTAGACAAACTTATCACCTTTCTTGAGTGTCTTAGTATTGATATTTTCAGCTTCGTTGTTAGCTGTGCTGTCAGCGTAAGGATCCTTGTTAGTATCGCCTACTTTATCTTTCAACTCAGCATCATCGTCAACAAGTTTCATACCAGTGATATCGAATTTCTCTTTAGAAACAACGTATTTCTCTGGTTGGAACTTAGGTTTTTCTGGTGGACGAACAGTATTGTTGAATTCTTTATCTGCTGGGTCGTTCACTTTAGTGATAAGTGCTTTCGCTTTACCATCGTGTGAGACTTCAACAGTAACAAGAGCTTTCATTGAATCGTAAGAAACAGTTCCATCAGTACCCTTAACTTCTTCTACAGTGTAGTTGTGAGTACCTTCTTGGCCTTTCTTGAATTCAAGAGCAGCAAATTTAACGTTACCTGCAGCGTCGTTCTTAACTGTTTGAAGGATGTTTCCATCTTTATCTTTAAGAACGAAGCTGAATTCATCCGCCTTAAGTTCACGGCCTTCAAGTTTCTTAGTGAAGTTAAATTCAACTTCAACTGGGATGTTTACGACACGTTTTTCTGTTGGTTTTTCAGGTTTCTTAACAGTCTTACTTTGTGGATCGTATTGGTGAACGATTTGTGAGGCTGTATTTTCGATGTCAACACCGCCCTTAGCAGATTGTTTAATTTCTGCTGGGATTTCAAACTTGTAGTAACGTCCGAAGGCGAACTTAGTTGTGTCGATAACTTGTGTATTTTCTGCATCGCCAAGTGACTTAGTAAGGTCAGCTTTAGATGTTGCAGTGATTACACCATCAACAAGAGTGATATCGAACTTAGCTGTCACATCTTCTCCTGTTACAGAGTCGTATGCTTTAATATCTTTAACGTTAACAGTCAAGTTTTCGCTGTCATATTTATCTGTAACACCTACAGATTGGATATTGTGAGCGTCAGTGAATTTAGTTGTATCCAACCATACTTGGTAGTATACTTTATCACCTTTCTTGAGTGTCTTAGTATTGATATTTTGAGCTTCGTTGTTATCAGTCTTATCAGCGTAAGGATTTGCGTTAGTATCTGCAACCTTATCTTTCAATTCGCTATCATCGTCGAGAAGTTTAACTCCTGTAAGATCGAATTTAGATTCGTTAAGGATGTATTTCTCTGGGTTGAAGTCTGGAGTATCTGGAGGAGTTACTTTGTTGTTGAACTCTTTATCAGCTGCATCTGTCACGTTAGTGATAAGTGCTTTAGCTGTTCCATCATGTTTAACTTCAACTGTAACAACAGCTTTCATACCGTCGTATTGAACTGTGCCATCAGTACCTTTAACTTCTTCTACTGTGTACTTGTAAGTACCTTCTTGGCCTTTCTTGTACTCAATAGCTTTGAACTTAACGTTACCTGAAGCATCGTTCTTAACAGTTTCGATGACATTTCCTGCTTCATCCTTCAATTGGAAGCTGAATTCGTTTGCTTTAAGCTCACGGCCTTCAAGTTTCTTAGTGAAGTTGAATTCAACTGAGATTGGAACGCTGTTTACACGTTTTTCAGTTGGTTTAGTAGGGATTTCTGTCTTCTTAGTTTGTGGGTTGTAGAAGTGAACTACTTGTCCAGCTGTATTTTCAATATCTACACCACCAGGAACAGAGTCTTTAACAGTGGTTGGGATATCGAATTTATAGTAACGGCCAAAGGCAAACTTAGTTGTGTCGATGATTTGAGTATTTGCATCGTCTCCAAGTGACTTAGTGAAGCCATCTTTAAGGTTAGCAGTAATCATACCATTTTCAACTTTGATGTCGAATTTAGCTGTTACATCTTCGCCTGTTACTGAATCGTAAGCTTTAATAGCTGAAGCATCAAGATCCAATTTAGTTTCATCGTAGTCATCAGAAATACCAACTGTTTGGATGTAATCCTTGTTGTTAGCATCGAATTGAGTTGTATCGAGCCATACTTGGTAAACAAGTTTATCACCACGTTTAACAGACTTAGTATTTAAGTTTTGTTTTTCGTTGTTTGATGCATCGTCCGCATATGGGTTCGCATTTGTGTCTGCGTACTTGTCTGCCAACTCTTTATCATCATCAACGAGTTTGTCACCAGTGATATCGAATTTCTCTTCAGAAACAACGTATTTCTCTGGTTGGAACTTAGGTGTTTCTGGTGGGCGAACTTTGTTGTTGAACTCTTTATCGTTAGCACTTGAAGCGAATCCGCCTGTTGAAGCATGGTTAACGACAGTTGTGAGAACTTTGCCTTCCTTAGTAACTTCCACTGTCACAGTAGCTTTCATAGCATCGTAAGTGATTGAAGCATCTTTACCAGCTACTTCTTCAACTGTGTAAGTAAATGTCTTACCAAGATCATCTTTGTTGAACAAGAGTTTTTCAAACTTGATGTGACCATCTTTATCGTTGGTTACTGTTTGAAGAATCTTGTTATCTTTGTCTTTCAATACGAAGCTGAACTCACCTGCAGTCAACTCACGTCCTTCAAGTCGTTTAGTATAGTTGAACTCGAGTGGAACTGGAACGTTGTTTTCACGTGTTTGAGTTGGTTTTTCAGGAGTTGTAACTTTCTTATTGAATGGGTTGTATTGGTGAATTGTTTGGTTGGCTGTATTTTCAATATCTACACCGTCGTTAGCATCGATGTCTTTAACAACAGCTGGGATATCAAATTTATAGTAACGACCAAACTCGAATTTAGTTGTATCGATGACTGGAGTAGCATCTGTTGCACTAATAGCTTTAGTCAAGCTTGCTTTAGATGTACCATAGAGAACACCATTTTCAACTTTAATATCGAACTTGTCTGTAACATCCTTACCAGTGATACCATCGTAAACCTTGATTTCAGAAGCGTCGATATCGAGCTTAGCTTCTTCGTAGTTGTCTGTGATACCAACTGTTTGAAGGTTGCTTTCTGCAGTGAAGTCACGAGTATCAAGCCATACTTGATAGTAGATCTTTTGACCACGTTTGAGGGTCTTACCATTCAAGTTTTGGATTTCAACTTTATCAGCTGAATCGTCGTCATCAGCAAGTTTGTTACCAATGATGTCGAAGCTTGGTTCTGAAACAACATATTTCTCTGGTTTGAAGTTAGGAGTAACCTCGTTATCGAAGACACGATCGTCACCACCATAAGCATCTCCACCTACTGTAGCGTAAGAGATAACTGTTGACAATTGATCTCCTACTGAAGGTTGGATAACTTGAACAGTAACATTGACTTTCATGTTATCGTAAGTAACAGTTGTATCAGTTCCTTTAACTTCTTCTACTGTGTAGTTGAATGTCTTACCGAGATCTGCTTTAGCATAGTTGATAGTAGAGAATTTAACTTTACCTTCGGCATCATTCTTAACTGTTTCAAGAACATTACCTTTTTCATCTTTCAATTCGAAAGTAAATTCTTTATCTTGCAACTTACGTCCGTTAAGTGTCTTACCGAAGATCAACTCGATAGCAGTTGGAACGTTGTTAACACGTTTTTCAGTTGGTTTGTTTGGTTTTTCAACAGTCTTAGTAGTTGGGTTGTAGTAGTTTACTACTTGAGCTGCTGTATTTTCAATTTCAGCACCATCGTAAGCACCGTCAGTAACCTTAGCTGGGATGACAAACTTGTAGTAACGTCCAAATTCGAACTTAGTAGTATCGATAATTTGAGTGTTTTCCGCATCGCCAAGTGACTTAGTGAAGCCAGCTTTAAGGTTAGCAGTAATCACGCCGTTAGCGATAGAGATGTCGAACTTGTCAGTAACATCAGCACCAGTCTTACCATCGTAAGCCTTAATGTCTGAGGCTTTAACTTCCAATTTAGCTTCATCATAATCATCAGTGATACCAACAGTTTGGATGTTATCCTTGTTGTTTGCATCAAATTGATTTGTATCAAGCCATACTTGGTAGTTGATAGTTTCGCCACGTTTAACAGCTTTAGTATTGATGTTTTCTGCTTCGTTTTTACCTACGATTTCACCATTTGAAAGTTTCTTACCATCTGAAGAATCCGCATATGGGTTCGCATTTGTTTCTGCGTACTTGTCTGCCAACTCTTTATCGTCATCAAGAAGTTTAGTACCAGTGATATCGAACTTACCGTTACCATCGCTAAGAACGTATTTCTCTGGTTGGAACTTAGGCTCTTCTGGAGGAGTCACACGGTTGTTAAATTCTTTGTCCGCAATGTCGCCTACAGTCGCGATAAGAACTTTAGCAGTACCATCGTGTTTAACTGTGACTGTTACATTCGCTTTCATTGTGTCGTATGTAACGGTTGCGTCTGAGCCTTTAACTTCTTCTACTGTGTAGTTGTG
>NZ_JACLQV010000019.1:0-41402 GCF_016648915.1 Streptococcus sp. 3.1
TTATTATGTACGACTGACCTTCAAAAACAGACACTTTTTTAGATATTTAACCTGTCTACTTGACAGGGGGCATATCATATTTATTTCGATGGCTTAAGATATAGTTTTAACCTAGAATATATCCTTAAAGAAGGTGAAAATTTTAAATTTAGTAACTCTGCTAAAAGTACCTTAGAAAAAGTAAGGAATACAATCTTAGAGGATCGTTTTGATATTGCTAATATAGATTTTTACACTACCATTACAGAGTATCATCATAGTCTACTAATATCTACTAAGCACTTTTTTGAAGTGTATGAAAGTATCTTAAAAGGGAAATTTACTAAATACAAGGAATTAATTGAAAAATATAAAAATGACGATGACACACTGTATCTTAATTTAGGCAATGAAATTCACTCAAACTTCCCTAAGGATATATTGAAATGGATAAATTCTCTAGATAATTTTATTCAGGAAAGCTTATCCTTTTATGAACAACAATTTACTTAATATAGAACCGTATTATTACGGTTCTTTTTTATAAGGAGGACATTATGCAGGTAACATTACCAGAAGAACAGACACAAGAAATTCAAAAAATGATTGCAACTCTTATCAAAGATGAGATTCATCATTTCAAAGAAGATATGGGATTAGATACTCCATTTCTGAACAAAAAACAAACGTGCCATTATCTTGGAGTTTCACATAATCCCCTTGATATCTGGATTGCAATGGGATTACCCTATATTCGAATTGGAAAATCCATTCGTTTCAGCAAAGAAAGTATCAATCAGTGGATGACTCGACTAGAGATAAGCGCATAAGGAGGCAAAAATGGGCATTTCAAAAACAAAAAATGGATCTTATAGGCTAAGGGTGTACATACCCGATGACGTCCAAGGAAAGTTAGGAATTGGTAAACGATTTGAAAAAAGATTCAAAACTCGCAGAGAGGCAAAGGAAGCAGAAATTAAGTTAGCTGTTGACATTGAAAATGCACGTTTAGGAAGATTTTCTACTTTATCTCAAAGAAAAGGAGACATCCTATTTAAAGATTTTTACAAAGACATTTGGCTAGAACCCTATAAAGCAGGACAAGCTACTGCTACTATTAAACCACCTACAGCAGTAACTGTCTTTCAAACAGAAAATCTCTTTCGTTTGCAAATTCTTCCAGTCCTAGGTAATTATTCTATTGATCATCTCAATGAAAATAAACAACTAGTTTTGTCACTTCTTACTCCACTATCGAATTCTTATGCCAACTTTAAATCCATTAGAGGGTACGTCAATTCTGTCTTGGACTGGGCAGAAGAGCTTGAATATATTCAAGTCAATAAGGTAAAAAAGACAATCAGTAGAATTAAAGCTAATAAAAAATTAGCCCTCAAAGAAAGTAAAAAGTTTGAAGACCTAGCATTAAATGAGGAAGAACTTAAACAATGGCTACAAGCATTTGATGACGATCTAAAAAATGATCGAATGGAATTAAAAGATTATGCTTTGTTCTATACGACATTCTTTTTATCAGATAGAAAATCAGAAACCTACGCTCTCCAATGGAAACATATCAATTTTGAAAAAAATGAAATTCTCATTGAACAAGCATTAGACAAATTCGGAAATGTTAAATCAACTAAAGGAAATAAAAAAACTCTATTTAAAGCACCTAAAGAACTAATGAATATCCTGACCGATTGGAAAATAGAACAAAAAAAGCAACTAAAGCTGTTTGGAATCAGACAGAATGAAAAGCAATTCGTTTTCACATACAATAATAGAACAAACGGTATTAACGTTCCACTTCATATTGATTATCTTAATCATCGAATGAATTCTATTCGAAGAAGACATCCGGAACTTCCTCCAGCATCTCCTCACAAATTAAGACACACCGGAGCAACTCTGGCAAGACAGGCTGGAACATCATTAAATGCTATTTCAGAAGCACTTACTCATAGTGACATCCAAATAACGAAGACTTATGTCAATACTACTGAAACAGTAAATCAAACAGCAGGAGAAATAGCCTTTAGAAGTCTCAAAAAGTAATAGGGTGAACTTGGGGTGAATTTTGGGGTGAACTTTAGTTTTTTGAACAAAAAAAGACATCCAAGAAATAATTCTTGAATGTCTGTAAACGTTGATATAATCGTGTTGATTAACGTTTTGAGTGCAGTGGTTGCCATCCAATCAAACATCGCTTCGCTTGTTTTCTTGGGGCAACTGTGCATAGCATATCTCTATGCGACTAAAGTCGCTAGAGCTATCCTAATTGCGCACCGCCAGTTCTCATAGAAAAAAACACCTTGCAAGATGCAAAGTGTTTTCGTTTGTATTCTGCTGTCCAGCAACGAATTAACGTTTAGAGAACTGGCTAGCTTTACGAGCCTTTTTCAAGCCTGTTTTCTAGTATTTTTATATCTATTGGCAGATTATCCGACTTATCCCCATCAACATCTGACTCTAACTCAACCTCTGAAGAAATCCAAATATTGCGTGCTTTGATATATTCGATATTATTGTTATCTACTAGATCCCCTTTTAATAAATCTGGGATAGCCGATAATTTAGAAATGATGGATGCATCCTTTAAAATCAAGATATTTCCATATCCATCTGTATTTTCATCAAATAGTTTTTTGTCTGCATAGTAATTAGATAGAAGAACTAAGACCTGAGTAGCTTCACCTTCATAATTGCCATTTTCGCTTTCAAAAGGTAATAATTGCTTGTTCATAGCTTGGCGAATCAGTTGCACCAGCCAAATTAATTGTCTTGACCGACGAATAAAGCGACTTCTTTCAAGGATTCGACCATAAGGAAACAGTTGGCAGATTCTATAAAAGTGTCGTTGTGATTCGGCACGCTCATCAGACTCACTACACAGAGCTGGTACATAATATCTGCTATAATTTTCTGGAAGATTTGGTCAAGCGGTCTTTTAGCCGTGTGACAGGCATACAGGAAAAACACTATTTATTTACTTTTTGCACGGGAGGCTTTAAGAATCTGATGGACATCTTTCTTGATAGTCACTCAGAGTCTCCAGAGTGTCTGGGCTGGGATATGGCAAAGATATACCGCTACTGAAACTGTTCTTTGACGCTGATAAACGCGACATATCAATTAAAATGTCGCACTAAAATGATTGAAAAGTGATTGAAACTGTGTTAAAATGTACGTGTATATTTAGAAAAGAGGTACTGACTATGGAAAACTTGGTAATTTCAATCTTTAACACCGAAAGCGAAGCTTATCAGTCCTTTGCGGATTTGAAGGCTTTCCGCCAAACTCCGACAACCAAGGTTGCTCAAATCGCTCTGGTCAAGAATGAAAACAGTCATATCGTTGAAAAAGAGCGCTATGATTTTGAAGACTCATCGACGAATGGAGCCTTAAAGGGTGGCTTGGTCGGTGCTGTTGTCGGCCTTTTAGGTGGTCCCATCGGTGTCTTGTTTGGCTATAGTTTTGGTAGCCTCTATGGTCTGGCTGTTGGTGACACCGTTGACACGACAGAAGCTGGCTTGATTGACGTTGTGTCTCAAAAATTGACCGACGGCGAAACAGCCGTTGTCGCCTTGGTGCAAGAAAACAACGAAGCAGTCATCGATGCTTACTTCACCAAGTACGACACCCAAATCTTGCGTTGGGATGTGGCAACCGTCGTAGCTGAAGTTGAAGCAGCCCTGCAAGTCCAAGAAGACCTCTACAACCAAGCGCGTGCGCAAATGAAGGCTGAACGTAAAGCAGAGCGCAAGGCCAAAATTGAAGAGTTCAAGGCAAACATCAAATCAAAATTTGATAAATTGAAAGCCTAACGTCTAAGCGTCTCATAAATTTAAATGTGACTGAGACGCCATTTAAAATTTATGTGCGTCGGATTCTCACAGTTAAATAATTGCGTTGACAAAGCCGTTACAGCCGTTCTTCCATTCTTTGAAAAGAATGTTTAATAGACAAGAAATCTGGACTAGTATTGGTCTGGATTTTTTTGTGAATATAGAGGTCATAGCTTTTTGACTATGCTTTGTTATAATTAGAAAGATTTTAAGTTTTATCAAGATGAAATCAGTCAGACGCAGGCATCCTGAACTAGCACCAGCATCACCACACAAACTAAGACATACTGGTGCTACTCTTGCTAAACAAGCAGGTGTTTCTCTTGAAGCCTTCTCAGAAGCTCTTACTCATAGTAATAAAGAGATTACAAAAACTTACGTTAATATCAAAGATAAAGTCAATCAGACTGTAGGTGATATTGCTTTTCGTAGTTTAAAAAATTGATGGGGTGAATATGGGGTGAATTTTGGGGTGAACTTTGATTTTTTGAAACAAAAAAGACATCCAAGAAATAATTCTTGAATGTCTGTAAACGTTGATATAATCGTATTGATTAACGTTTTGAGAATTGTGATGCTTTACGAGCTTTCTTAAGACCTGGTTTCTTACGTTCAACCATACGTGCATCACGAGTAAGAAGTCCAGCGCGTTTCAATGAATCGCGGAAGTCTGGATCTACTTGAAGAAGTGCACGAGCGATACCGTGACGGATCGCACCTGATTGACCAGCGTATCCACCACCTACAACGTTAACGTGTACGTCGTATGAACCTTCAGTTGAAGTAACTGCGAAAGGTTGGTTGATAACGAGACGAAGGTCTGCGTGTGGGATGTATTCTTCTACATCTTTTTTGTTAACTGTGATTTTACCAGTACCTGGAACCAAACGTACGCGTGCAACGGCGTTTTTACGGCGTCCTGTACCTGCATATTGTGCTTGTGCCATTATATTAGTGCTCCTTTCCTCTTAGAATTAGATAAGTCCTGAGATATCAAGTACTTCTGGTTGTTGTGCAGCGTGAGTGTGCTCACCGCCAACGAAGACTTTCAATTTCATACCTTGTGCGCGTCCAAGAGTGTTGTGTGGAAGCATACCTTTAACTGATTTTTCAATCAAACGAACAGCGTTTTTAGAACGAAGTTCACCTGCTGAGATTTGTTTCAATCCACCTGGGTACATTGAGTGAGTGTAGTAGATCTTATCAGTTGCTTTTTTACCAGTCAATTTAACTTTTTCAGCATTGATAACGATTACGAAGTCACCTGTATCAGTGTGTGGTGTGAAAGTTGGTTTGTTTTTTCCGCGAAGTACGCTAGCAACTACTGCAGAAAGACGTCCAAGTGGCACATCAGTTGCGTCAACGACATACCATTTACGTTCAACTTGGCCTGGTTTAGCCATAAATGTTGTTTTGTTCATGATTTCTCCTATATATAGTTCGATTTTTGTTTACGAGTGATGGGTGTTCCTTCCCATCGAAAAGTATTTGGAAGGTTCCGGGGCCTTTCAAATGGGGTAAACAATACCGTTTAACATAATATCAAAAAAACACGTCCAAGGCAAGTCATTTGGAGGTGTTTTTCTTTTATTTTTTGTATTTTTTTAGTCTCTAATTTTATAAGGTGTAAGACTAGAAATCATACCTAATTAACCTCTAAGGGGGTACAAATTAATCCTCAGATTCCCAAAAAAGCTGGTCTAAAGTTTTGTCCAGAGTTTTGCAGATAGCAATACACAGATTTATAGTCGGGTTGTAGTCTCCCTTTTCAATAGCTGAGATAGTCTGACGAGAGACTCCTATAGCATCTGCCAACCCCTGTTGAGTGAGATCCTTTGCTACACGCGCTGACTTCATTTTTAAATTTTTCATTTAAAAAACCTACTCTTCGTCTTCCTGTTCTTCCAGACGGTTCTTCTTGATTCTTTTAATAATAACCCAGCAGTCACAAATAAGGGTCAAACCCAATGTCAAAAATGCTACACTACTCATAAGATTCTTCCCTATCTTAAACGACTGAAATAGACTTAAGAGGCCCATTAGCAATATAAAAATTCCCAAAAAACACATTACCCAGGAAATTATAAGCATCTTCTTCTCAAGTTTTTTGTCTAGCAACCATGGATGCCCATTACGTGATACGCTGTGAACTAATACTAGGCACATAGAACCAAAGAAAGTGATGATTAATAGTGACTGCACTAATTCGACGGAGTGTGTCTTGCTAGCAACCATAATCGTTACAAATATACCAAGCATGGCTACCCAATAACCTCTAGCAGAAGATTCTCCGCTGATCAACTGAGCACGTTCATCCATCGTGCTAGCTACTTTTTTCTTTGACTTTTTCATTTTGTTTCCTCCATTTTCTAGATTCATTATAGCATTATTTTACACTATGTCAAATATATCATTCATTTTGTATGGATTATCTTTTGATATTCTATTAATCTATCATTTCAGAAAACAAAAAATCAGATAGGAAATCCTATCTGACACTATTTCTATCTAGCTTCTTTACCAATCGTAAAGACAGCTAAGGTATCTGGTCCGACGTGGGTAGAGATGACTGGTCCAAGTGGCATAATAAGCACTTGCTCAATGCCGTCAACTGCTAATAATTGTTCTTTTAGATTCTTCGCTGCTTCAATATCATTGGCATAAGCGACAATTGCTGTGCTATGTCCAATATCCTGGGTAGCTTGTAGGACCATTTCTTTAATGGCTTTTTTACGTCCACGGATTTTGGCCAGAGGAACCAACTTACCTGAAGCGTCCAGCCAAAGAAGAGGCTTGATATTAATCAAACTACCAATAATGGCTGAGCTCTTAGAAAGGCGACCCCCACGCATGAGATGGTAGAGATCATCAACTAAGAAATAGGTCCGTAAACGTGGCAGAATGTCCTCAATCATGGCTTTCGTTTCAGACAAGCTCTTACCTTGATCACGAGCTTCTGCCGCCAAGATAGAGAGATAACCTTCCCCACCTGCTGCCGCCAGGGTATCTACAATCTCAATGACAGCTTCTGGGTATTCATCCAAAATCATGTCACGCGCTATAACAGCACTTTGATAAGTACCTGAAAGCACTGATGAGAAGGCAATATAGAGAAGAGCATCACCATTTTTGGCATGACGACGAAAAACCTCTTCAAATTGACCAACATTCACCTGGCTTGTGGTTGGCTGACTGCCTTCCTGCATACGTTCCAAGAGATGGCCACTCGTTAAACGGTTAGGGCCAACGGTCTCATAGGCAATATCATCAAGCGTAATGGTCAAACCAACGAGCTCTACCTTATTCTCCTGAGCCCATTTTTCATCTAGATCTGCTGTGGAATCTGTCAAAATGTTAAATGTCATATGTCCCTCTATTCTATTTCATTTAAAAGGTCCTGTAATTTCCCTAATTGTGCATCGTCCCATGGACGTAGTTTTGGTGTCTTTAAGTCAATATGTGCCGACATCTTGTCTAAGTCAGACTTAACAGTATTGACACGCTCTTCCAACTCACGCGCCGAAACACGTAAAGCTCCTTGTGAAAAGATAGCCCACTGTTCATTTAAGTCACTAGTTGCTACTTCAACTAAATTTTGAACAGTATTCATCTCAGCCGCTGCGCGCTCAATATAGCTATCTGCTGTCTCATCTTCCTCAGTAAAAATAACACTGATACGATACTGATCATAACGCTGACGGCTCCCTGGAACAAACTGAGCATCAAACACACAGATAATATCAATATGTTCAAAGTTAGCATAATGATTGAGCTTACGAAGCAATGTTTCACGAGCTTCATCAAGCTGATTGGTCTTAAAGAGTTGACGGGTTTCTTGCCAAAAGGCAATCATATTATAACCATCAACTAGAAGTATTCTTTTTTTCATAGTTACAATCGGTTTCGATAAACTTCATACATGAGAACTGCAGCTGCCACGCTAGCGTTAAGGCTCTGCACGTGACCACTCATAGGAATAGTAATCATCTCATCCACTTGTTTCTTGATGTTAGCAGAGATTCCCTTGCCTTCATTACCAATGATAAGGGCAACCTTTCCAGCTGTGTTCCATTTATGAGATGGGGTGCCATCCATATCTGTTCCAAATACCCAGAAGCCTGCTTCTTTAAGTTTATCAAGAGTTTGGCTAAGATTGGTCACTCGGGCAATGGGAATATGTTCCACTGCCCCTGTTGATGTCTTGGCAACGACAGGTGTTACCCCCACAGCACGATGCTTAGGAATAATAACTCCTGTCACCTGAGTAGCATCAGCTGTACGTAGGATAGAACCAAAGTTATGAGGGTCGTTGAGTCCATCTAAAATGAGGACTAGAGGATTCTCCTCTTGTTCAGCCTTATCCATAATAACTGAGAGCTCAGAGTAAGCGAACTCTGACACACGAAGAACAAAACCTTGATGCACAGCTCCACCTGTCATATCAGACAAGGTTTTCTTAGGTGTCCAAGAGATGGAGACCTTCTTTTCAGCTGCCAAGGCCTTAATGGCATCAACATTTTTCCCTCGAAGATCATCTTGAATATAGAGTTTATTTCCAGTATTTGCTTCCAGACTCTCTGTTACGGCATGCACACCATAAACAATGTCTAGACTTGATTCTTTAGTTGTTTTCATAAGCTAATTCTATCATAAAAAAAGCCCTCTTACGAGGGCAAAGCATGTTAAATAAATGTAATTGCTGCTAGGTAAAGCACTAGAAGAACGAGAACAACAGTTGCAGCAGCCAAAGCTTGCTTACCAATTGTATCTGGATCTGAGATTGATTCTGCAATCTTTCTCGCAGCTTGAGTAATGGTTTTACCTGCTGCTTGGAAGATATCAATTGAACCTGTGCTTGTTGAACTATTTCCAGAAATTGCTGAAGACCAACCACTCAAAACCTCAGCAATTTGTTCTGCTAATTGCTGTGTTAGCGCTCTAGTTGTCTCAGCCAACTCATTAACAGCCGTAGCTTGTATATGATTGGCGGTTTCAGTGTAGCTATTTGCACTGGTATTATAAGTAACCGGTACAGTCGTTGTTGTCGTTGTTGATGAATACTGATTCCTACGGTAACTATCCGGTGTCACTGGACGCTCGCCTTCATTGAAGACGCTAAAAGTCTGTGTCAGATAATGAATATTGTTATTCGTATCAATCAACTCAAAGGTCATTTTATGAATACCAGTCGTTTGCTCTGCCAAATGGTAGGCACTCAAACCAGCATTGACCTCATCCAAAGTTCCTTCAACAAAGTAGCTATGATGAATTTGTTTGCCATCAAGGACTAGATTAAGGCCCTTAATCTTCTTACCTTCCATCTTGTTAACATCAAAGTTGACGTTAAAGATTTCACCACGTGCTAAATAAAGAATATCTGTATTCCCTGTAACAGCAGGTTGATCTTCAAGAAGCGCTCCAGTACTATCTCGTTTTGGAACAACGGTGTATACTTCAGAAGTGATTGGAGTTGCTAAGATTTCTGAGATGAGTCCATCCGTAAAGGTTACCTCTGACGAATAGGTCAAACTCTCACTTTGCAACATAGAAACCACTTCAGAAGTTTTAAAGACCTCAGAAGTTGATGATGAATCTTTCCAGCCAACCGTAAGGACAGTTAAGCTATCTTCTGAATTATTATTTAACTGACTCGTTTCTGGAGCGGTAGATGCAAGAGAGCTTGCAGTACTTGCAGACTCAGAAGCGACTTCAGAAGTTGCAATAGCTTGGCTAGTAGGAGTCGCACTTACAGATGTCGTATGAGAATCCAGTGAAGAATACTCTGATTTTTCAATAACTGCATGTGTATTTCCAGCAAGTTCAGATGTATATAAGGTGCTTTCACTCTTATACATTGAAGTCACAGCTTGAGACTCTGCAGTCGCTGTAGCCTCACGAGACTTATCATAAGTAAGCACAATATTTGGTTTTGCTTGTTCAGAATCAGATGTTAGGTTTGCATCTCCTCGTTCAGATGCCGCTACTGATCGATCCTCACCAAAAGCCTGGGCACGAGCCTCTTCTGAATGAGGTGTCGTCGTAGAAACGCTAGTCTCCACGATATCAACTTGAGAATGTACCTCAAGAAGCCCCTCATCTGTCTCACTTGAAGAGACAACCATCAGTGATGTTGAGGTCACTACTGAACTTACTTGACTCGCTGGCTCTGCCTTAGCTCCTACTGATGAAAAATCAGCCTGAGGAGCAACTGGAGCCGGTGCCTCACTATTAACATAATCTATTTTAGCTTCATCAGGTTTTACCTGAACTTCATCTGCTTTACCTGTTTGAAGCGTAAAGCTAGATAAAATCAAAGCAGCAAAAGTTGTATAGAAAACTTTTTTCTTAGCTATTTCCATTCACCTCCTCATTTTTTAGATGGCCTCATTTACTAATATTATAGACTTTTTTTTTACTTTCTGTCAAATTAGTTTTATTAAAAAACGCTATAATATCGGGGTTTTACACGTGTCAGACATCCCTTAACTTTCTCATTTTCAAGGTGCTAAATATTAGTTTCATCTTATTTTTCATTGTCAAGACGCTGAATTACTTTGATTTTCAAATAATCTAAATTTTGAAACTCTGGCTAACTGTTACAATTTTTATAGCCTTTAAAAAATAACAAAAAATCCTGCTCTCGGCAGAATTTTTAGATTTCTTTTTCAACTTCGTCAATACACCAAGCAATTAGTGCCTCTAAGCGAGCAATATCCTCGGTCATATGAAGATAGCCCATGACTGCTTCGAAGCCTGTTGACATTTTGTAGGTAATGACATCTGTATTTTTAGCCTTGGTATGGCTATTCGCATTACGACCTCGTTTATAGATATCTAGCTCTTTTTCAGTCAAAAGCTCTTGCTCTAGCATTTTTTCAATGAGACTAGCCTGCGCCTTTGCCGACACATAGCGTGTAGCTAGACGGTGCAATTGATTTGGCTTGGTCTGACCTTGAAAAATCAGGTGACGGCGAATGTACAAGGAATAAACAGCATCTCCCTCAAAAGCGAGAGCAATACCATTAATAAGGTTGACATCAAGGTGTTTAGTCACGTGTCCACCTCACACCATCCTTGGTATCAAGAAGTTTGATACCTTGAGCAGCTAACTCATCGCGAATGCGGTCTGCTGTCGCAAAGTCCTTGTTGGCCCGCGCTGCTTGACGCTCTTCAATGAGTTTTTCGATATCTTCATCAAGGACTTCTTCTTCGAAAACAATACCGAAGACTTGGAGCATTTTTTCAAAAGCATCCTTAACGGTTTGGTCATAATTGCCTGAATTAATCCATTTGGCCATGTCAAACAGAACAGTCACACCATTCGCTGTATTAAAGTCATCATCCATAGCTTCTTGGAAGGCTTCAAGATAAGTTTGCAACTCATCTTGATTCACCTGATCTGTCAAGGGAAGACTGTGGGTGTTTTTCAAATACTTAAGATTGACTTCAGCATCATGAATAGCTTTTTCAGTAAAGTTAATTGGCTTACGGTACTGTTGTGTTGCTAGGAAGAAGCGAAGCACTTGACCATCGACTGTCTTAAGCATATCATGAACCGTTACAAAGTTACCTAAGGATTTTGACATTTTCTCATTGTCCACATTGACAAAACCGTTGTGCATCCAGTAGTTGGCGAAGGTCTTGCCAGTTTTGGCTTCTGATTGTGCAATTTCATTGGTATGGTGTGGAAACTCAAGGTCTGCCCCTCCACCATGGATGTCGATGGTATCTCCAAGGATTTCAGTCGCCATAACTGAACATTCGATGTGCCAACCAGGACGACCAAGTCCCCACGGGCTGTCCCAAGAAACTTCTCCCTCTTTGGCAGCTTTCCAAAGGGCAAAATCCAGAGGATTCTCCTTACGTTCTGTTTCAGCATCCGTACGTCCGCTTGCACCAATTTCAAGATCTTCCAAAGTCTTGTTAGCTAATTTAGCATAGTTGTTTGACTTAGCTACTCGGAAGTAAACATCACCTTCAGAGACATAGGCGAATCCTTTGTCAACCAAGGTTGACACAAATGCAATGATTTCATCCATGTAGTTAATAACACGAGGATTTTGTGTCGCTGGTTTAATGCCAAGCTGTGCAGTATCTTCCATAAAAGCTGCGATAAACTTGTCCGACAATTCTTTAGTTGAAATACCAGCTTCATTGGCTGCCTTGATAATCTTATCATCTACATCCGTAAAGTTAGAAATATAGTTGACTGTGTAGCCACAATACTCAAAATAACGACGAATAGTATCAAAAGCTACTGCTGAACGGGCATTTCCGATATGAATATAATTGTAAACTGTTGGTCCGCAGACATACATATTGACAACATTTTCTGTCAAAGGTACAAAATCACGGAGCGAACGCGTCATCGTATCATAAATTTTAATCACTAGAGATTCCTTTCAATTAACTGGAAACTATTTTTTATCCTTGATATGGTTTAGGTATAAACACAAGAGTATCACAAGAATGATAATCCATATAGCCGCAACTAGCTGACCTTGAGCCAAGAGAGACATAGCTGAAAGGAAACTCCCAACTATATAGAAGACCAAAAAAGGATTGTTTTTGAATAAATTTTTCATAACTCAAGTATTACTTGTGACGTTGCTTAAAAACAAGACCAGCCCATAAAAGAGCAATGCAAAACCACAAGGCTGCCATGCTATAGTCTGCTCTATGTAAAGCAATGTAAACAAGGGCAAGAGGGCCCACGACCGTCAATCGAGTCACCTTTGAACTAAATAGTTTCATCGTTTCCTTTCCTTATAGCCGTGATGAGTGGAAGCTAGCTGCTTTTAGAAGGTCTTCTAGTTTTTCGCTATAGTATTCACGTCCTTCTTCAATATCGTGAATAACTTCTTCATCCTTTTGACCATGAACACGCACAACCTTAGCAGGAACACCAACGACTGTAACATCTTCTGGGACATCCGCAACAACCACAGCTGCCGCACCGACCTTAGAATTCTTTCCAATCTCAATAGGGCCTATGACCTGAGCATGGGCTGAAACCAAGGCACCCTCACGAACGGTTGGGTGACGTTTTCCGACATCTTTACCAGTACCACCTAAAGTGACACCGTGGTAAAGCATAGCACCCTTCTCCACAACAGCTGTCTCACCAATGACAAGGCCTGAGCCATGGTCGATGAAAACACCTTCAGCAATCTGAGCCCCTGGGTGAATCTCGATTTGAGTCCAGAAGCGCCAAAACTGACTATGCATACGCGCTAAGAGTCGACAATGGTGGCGCCAGAGAAAATGTGAGATACGATGAGCAGCCAAGGCTTTTAATCCAGGGTAGGTTAAAAGAACCTCCAGACTCGTCCGAGCTGCTGGGTCATTTTTCTTTACTATATCAATACTTTCTTTCCACCAACCCATTTAGGTCACTCCTTACATCATTATTGCTATTATTGTTTGTTGTGGCCCTATTATTTCTTTAAAGTGGAGAGCTGTAAACACTAGGTCTACTCGCTATCCCCCTCAAAATAAGACCAATCGACTAACTCAGGTTGCTCATCAAACGGATTGATGACAATACCTTGAACCTTATCCAACTCATTTTCACCTGTTGAAGGCTGGTAAATTTCTGACAGTGGCCATTGTAAAATCGTCCCTTTAGCCTTACGGAAAGGTAGGCCAAAAGTTTCGTTACCGTACCATTTTGCAAAGCTCGTTAAGTTCGTAAACACTGGCACATAACTCTGTCCCTCTGCATTCGACATGGTCGCAAAGAAACGGTCATCCTGACCATCTTCCTCGCGTTTGTGAATGAAGGCTGGAACAAGATAAATCTTATCTTTAAAATCTGCCTTTTGATTTTCCTCACCCAAAAGATTATTTAAGGTCTGAGTGAAATAGTTGATAAACTGGATAAGTTCACTGCTTGCAAACAGAGTGGTGTTTGAGAAATCACCATCCTCTTTTAAATTGAAAGCAAGACCAAAAAGCTCTGCCTGAACCAGTTGTGTTAGGATATCTAAGCTTGAACGTTCTATCCAAGTCTGTTCTCGAGCACTCTCTTGAGTAGCTTTGAAAGATTGTAAGTCCTGTTCACTAGTGAAGACAGGAACAACCTTCTTGCCTTCCACTTCAACTGCGTAGAGGTCTTGGGCAGCCAAGACGGGAGTACGTTGTAGGTGATTAACCAAAGCCAAACTGGTCAAAAAGTGGTCTGGTTCCTTTAAAAATTCTTTTAGAGTTTCATCAAAAGCTTGCAATTCTTGATTTTCTGTCATTCTTCTATCTGTTCTTTCGTTTCTGATTTATCAGGATTTTTCGGTGCTTCACCATTTTCATTATGGTGGCGTGGTTTGTGATGAGAACGACGGCGGTGACGATGCTCTCCTTTATTTTCTCCGTCCTCAATCTTTTCAGGCTTAGGAAGCAAGGTCTTGATTGAGGCATCGATACGTCCTTTTTCATCGATTTTGATAATTTTAACAGTTACCATATCCCCAACCTTAACCACATCTTCGACACGCTCAGTGCGTTCCCAAGCTAGTTCTGAGATGTGGACAAGAGCATCTGTCTTATTAAAGAGGTGAACAAAGGCACCGAACTTTTCAATACGCACAACTGGTACAGTGTAAACCTCTCCAACCTTAGCTTCACGTACAAGATCGGAGATGATAGCTTTAGCACGGTTAATGGCATCCTGATCACTAGAGAAAATCTGAACAAGACCTTCTTCATCGATATCGATAGTGACACCAGTCTCAGCGATAATCTTGTCAATCGTTTCGCCACCTTTACCGATGACAACCTTGATTTTGTCAACAGGAATCTGAATACTGTCAATCTTGGGCGCTGTTGGTGCCAATTCTAGACGTGGCTCAGCGATTGCTGACTCAATAACGTCAAGAATCTCAAAACGAGCTACCTTGGCTTGAGCCAAAGCCTCTTCGAGAATGGCAGGTGTAATACCTGAAATCTTAATATCCATCTGAAGAGCTGTAATTCCTTGACGTGTACCAGCTACTTTAAAGTCCATATCTCCAAAATGGTCTTCTAAACCTTGAATATCAGTCAGGACAGTGTAGTTAGTACCATCTGAGATAAGCCCCATGGCTATCCCTGCAACAGGCGCCTTAATCGGTACACCACCAGCCATAAGAGCCAAGGTTCCTGCACAAATAGAGGCTTGTGAGGAAGAACCATTTGACTCCAAGACTTCTGCTACCAAACGGATAGCATAAGGGAACTCTTCAACACTTGGAAGAACCTGAGCAAGGGCACGTTCACCTAAGGCTCCGTGACCTATTTCACGTCGACCTGGTGCACCGTAACGCCCTGTTTCACCCACTGAATACTGAGGGAAATTATAGTGGTGAAGGAAGCGTTTCTTATACTCTGGATCCAAACCATCAACAAGTTGTGTATCACTCATAGGTGCTAAAGTCAAAACTGACAAGGCTTGAGTTTGTCCACGTGTAAAGAGACCTGAACCATGAACCTTAGGAAGAAAGTCAATCTCTGCGTCCAAAGGACGGATTTCATCCACACGACGACCATCTGGACGAACCTTATCCTCGGTAATGAGACGGCGTACTTCAGCATGTTCCATCTGCTCAAGGATTTCTGCTACATCACGCAGAATGGTTTCCTTATCTTCATCTTCTGCAAAGCGTTCTTGATAAGAGGCGAGGACTTCTTCTTTTACAGCCTGAGTTGCTGCTTCACGCGCCAGTTTTTCTTCCACCTGAACAGCCTTAGCTAACTGATCATAATAAGCCGTTTCGATTTCGACTTTCAAATCAGCATCAACTTGTAGAAGTTCAACCTCAGCCTTTTCCTTACCAACAGCTGCAACGATATAATTTTGGAAATCAACCAACTCTTGAATAGCCTCATGTCCCTTCAAGAGTGCTTGCAACATAATATCCTCAGACAATTCCTGAGCACCCGACTCTACCATATTGATAGCTTCCTTGGTACCTGCCACTGTCAAGTCTAAAAGTGAAATTTCCTTATCCGCTGCACTTGGGTTGATGATGAAATCTTCTGCGGCATAGGCCACTTGAACCCCAGCAATCGGACCATTGAAAGGAATGTCAGAAATAGAAAGAGCTAAAGAGCTGCCAAACATAGCTGCCATCGGAGCACTAGCATTCTCATCATAAGAGAGGACGGTGTTAATGACTTGAACTTCATTTCGGAAGCCTTCCGCAAACATAGGACGAATAGGACGGTCAATGAGGCGAGCAGTCAACGTGGCATCTGTTGAAGGACGACCCTCACGCTTGTTAAAGCCCCCCGGGAACTTACCAGCTGCATACATTTTTTCCTCATAATTAACCTGTAAAGGAAAGAAATCTGCAGTTGCCATCTTTTTAGACATAACAGCTGTTGATAATACCGTTGTATCTCCATAACGCACGACGACAGCACCATTAGCCTGCTTGGCTACCTGCCCAACTTCAACGACAAGCGGGCGTCCTGCAAAGGTCATCTCAAAAGTTTGTTTAGCCATGTTTGATCCCTCTTTTTATCCATGACCAGCCCTTATAAAAACGAACCGGTCAACTTTATGTCATTCATTTGATATAACTTTCATTTTACCATAATATAGTCAAAAATGGCAGAGCTCCAGCATAAGTTAGCAGCTAAGATTCCCTTTCTCTCAGATATTTAAGTCGTTTTGTGATATAATAAACACCTATGAGAGACAAAGGAATGACTATGAAAAAATTACAACACATCATCATGATTGCCTTAATCTTACTAGGCCTAGTAACACCTGCTCTAGCACAAGAACAGACAGATGACTTCAATGTTTCCGCTAAACATGCGATTGCTATCGAAGCAACTACAGGAAAAGTCCTCTATGAAAAGGACGCCACTACCCCTGATGGTGTGGCTTCAATGACTAAAATCCTAACAGCCTACATGGTCTATAAAGCAGTTGATCAAGGAAAAATTACCTGGGACACTGAAGTAGATATTTCAGACTATCCTTTCAACTTAACCGTTGATTCAGAAGTTTCAAATGTCCCACTGGATTCCCGAAAATACACTGTTAAACAACTCCTAGATGCCACCCTCATTTCCAGCGCTAACAGTGCTGCTATTGCTCTGGCTGAAAAAATCTCAGGATCAGAGAGTGCCTTCGTTGACACTATGACAGCCCAACTAAAAGAATGGGGCATTACAGATGCTAAATTATTTAACGCTTCTGGTCTAAATAATAAATATCTTGGGGATAACCGCTATCCTGGCTCAAAACCAGATGACGAGAATACGATGAGCGCCCTAGATGTTGCAATTATTGCGGACCACCTCATCAAAGACTATCCTCAGGTACTTGAAATCACCAAGCAAACCGAAACTGACTTCGAAGGTGACAACAAATTAACGACCCACAACTACATGTTGGAGGGGCAAGACAACTACCGTGAAGGCGTTGATGGACTCAAGACTGGAACAACCGAACTTGCAGGGGCATCCTTTGTAGCCCACTCCAATGAAAATGGCATGAGTTTGATTACAGTTGTTATGAATGCGGACAATGGCGGAGAGGATGAAGCTGCTCGATTCACAGCCACAAATGAGTTGCTAGATTATGTGACTCAAAACTGGGAAATCAAAACCCTCAACACCAAAGGACAAATCGTCAAGAAAAATGATATTAAGGTAGCCGATGGAGACCGTCAAACCATCTCTGCTAAGCTCGAGTCAGACCTTACAGTCATTCAAAAAATAAACAGCAAAAATGATGCTGTTAAAATCAAAGCAAAAACCATAACAGCACCTATCAAAAAAGGTGACACTATTGGAACAGCAACCTTTGATGATAAGAATCTCGTAGGAACAGGTTACATCTCTGATCCGCCTCAAATTTCGGTAACAGCCAACCAATCTATCAAGAAAAGTTTCTTCTTAAAAGTTTGGTGGAACCATATCGTTAATTTCTTTACAGGAAATAAGTAAACACAAAACTACCTTTTAGATATCAAAAGGTAGTTTTATCTTGCCTTCAAAATTAGTCCTGTTAGTAAATGCCCCTTCTCTACACCTTATGTTCCTCTCAAAATGTGGTATAATAAATATCCAAAATACATGAAGGAACAAACCATGAAAAAACTGATTACGCTTATGATGACCTTCTTACTCTGTCTGGGAAGCGTAGCCCCTGCTTTTGCAGCAGATAAGAAAAAAGGATATGATGCCGCAGCCAAACATGCCATCGCTGTCGAAGCTACTACTGGCAAAATTTTATACGAAAAAGATGCAACCACTTCTACAGGGATTGGCTCTATTACCAAGCTCCTAACAGCCTACATGGTTTATAAAGCGGTAGATCAAGGAGACCTCAAATGGAACAGCAAAGTTGATATTTCTGACTACCCCTTTGAACTAACTGTCAGTGCCGGAGTATCCAATATCCCACTAGATGCCCGCAAATACACTGTCAAACAACTTCTTGACGCAACTCTTATTTCCAGTGCCAATAGTGCATCGATTGCTCTAGCCGAGGAAATCGGAGGAACCGAAAGTAAGTTTGTCGACATGATGAAAGCCCAACTTAAAGATTGGGGTATCACTGATGCCAAGATTGTCAATGCCTCTGGTCTCAATAATTCTTACTTAGGTGACAATATCTATCCAGGCTCTAAATCAGACGAAGAAAATACCATGAGTGCTAAAGATGTTGCTATCATTGCACAACACGTGGTGAAAGAGTATCCTGAAATCCTCGATATCACTAAAAAAACTGAGGCTGATTTTGATGGTGTTAACAAACTTAAAACCTTCAACTATATGCTTAAGGGACAACCTAGTTACCGTAAAGGGGTGGATGGCCTAAAAACGGGAACCACTGATTTAGCCGGTGCTTCCTTCGTGGCCCACTCAGATGAAAGTGGTATGAGCATTATTACAGTCATTTTGAATGCTGATAATACCGATACTGATGACTACGCCCGTTTTACTGCAACCAATGACCTACTTAATTACGTGGTCTATCATTGGGAAAGCAAGACCATTGCCAAAAAAGGGCAAGCTATCGGTAAAAGTCAAGCCCATGTCCTTGATGGTAAATCTAAGCAAGTCACTGCTGTCGCTAAGTCTGACTTTAATATCATCCAAAAAATAGATGCTAACAATAGTAAACATATTAAAGTCACTACAAATCAAGTCCAAGCCCCCGTCAACTCAAGTAACAAGGTTGGAACTGCTACCTTTGAAGATAAGTCACTTGTAGGAGAAGGTTACTTGCCTAACCAAGGTATGCCTAGCATGGAACTGGTTGCTGGTAAAGAAGTTAAGAAAAGCTTCTTCCTCAAGGTCTGGTGGAATCACTTTGTCAACTTTGTCAACGAAAAACTCTAATCATTACAGTCGAGCTTTGCTCGGCTTTTTCTTTTACCCCAACTTTACAGAAAGATTGACTCTATCTTGACTCCTATTGACACAACAAAAAGACAAACTACACCTGTAATCTGTCTTTTTGTTTGATTTTTACACTACTGTAAAGGTTAATTTATCTTTCGAGCAGCCGATTTTAAGAGTTTGTCCACTAACTACTTGGCCACCTAGTAAGAGCTCAGATAACTTGTCCTCCACTTGAGTTTGAATCGTACGACGTAATGGACGAGCACCCATCTCAACATCATAGCCATCTTTAGCCAAATGCTTGAGGGCAGCTGGTTGGAACTTCAAGTCAATCCCTTTTTCAGCCAAAGCTGATACCAACGGTTTTACCATAATCTTGACAATCTCACGAAGCTGCTCTTCCTCTAAACTATGGAAGACAACCTTTTCATCAATACGGTTGATAAACTCTGGTCGGTAGGCCTTCTTAAGCTCTTCCATGATACGTGACTGCATAGCTTGGTGATTATGAGAAATGTCTTGGACTCCAAAACCAACGGTCTTATCATCACGAAGAGCAGTCGCTCCCAAGTTCGAAGTCATAATGATAATGGTATTTGAGAAGTCAACTTTACGACCTCGACTATCCGTCAAGACACCGTCATCCAAAACCTGTAAGAGAATATTGAAAATATCTGGGTGAGCCTTTTCCACCTCGTCAAAGAGAAGAACTGAGTAAGGCTTATTACGAACTTTTTCTGTTAACTCACCGCCCTCATCATATCCAACATAACCTGGAGGAGCACCGTTAAGTCGGCTAGCCGCAAATTTTTCCATGTATTCTGACATGTCAAAGCGAAGCAAAGCTGACTCATCATCAAAGAGAACTTCCGCCAATGCCTTGGCCAATTCTGTCTTACCAACACCAGTAGGCCCAAGGAACATGAAGGAACCAATCGGACGTTTTCCAGTACGAATACCTGACTGGTTACGACGAATAGCACGACTAATCGCTGAAACTGCTTCGTCTTGGCCAATAACACGTTTGTGAAGCTCTGCTTCCAGATTCAAATAACGCTTGCTATCTGCCTGAGTCATCTTCTCAACAGGGATACCTGATAGACGACTAAGGGTTTGCATAATCTGATCCGCATCTACCAAGGCAGGTTTTGGTAATTTTGCTTTTTGGCTAGCCTTATATTGTTTAACAGCAGACTTCATATCACCAGATAGAAGCGCTTCATCCAAAGGCGTTATCTCACGTTTGGCTTCTTTTTTAATACGACCTTGAACAGTCGCACTCGCTTCATCTAAAAGGTCAATGGCAGAGTCAGGTAAGTTTTTACTCGTCAAATAACGATGCGCCGCCTTGACCGCTGTCTCAACCGCTTCATCAGTAATCGTTACACGATGATAGTCTTCATAAGACGAACGTAGGCCTTTTAGAATATCAATCGCCTCAGCTACACTTGGCTCCTCAATTGTAATCTTAGCAAAACGACGAGAAAGAGCTGCATCTTTCTCAATATGCTTTTGATACTCTGCTTGAGTGGTAGCTCCAACCATATGAAGGGTTCCACGAGCTAGAGCAGGTTTCAAAATATTTGCCGCATCTAAGGTACTATCAATACCTGAACCAGAACCAATAATCGTATGCAGTTCGTCAATAAAGAGAATGATTTTTCCATCAGCTTCAATCTCATCGATGATTTGATTCATACGTTCTTCGAAATCACCACGGAAACGTGTTCCTGCAACCACACTCATCATATCAAGCTCTAAGATACGCATATCAGCCAGCTCAAAAGGTACTTCGCCTGAAGCAATACGCTGTGCCAAGCCAAGCGCCAGTGCCGTCTTACCAACACCTGCTTCACCAACAAGAACTGGGTTATTCTTCGTTTTACGACTCAAAACCTGAATCATGCGTGAAATTTCTTTCTCACGTCCAATAACAGGATCAAGAGCACCTGACTCGGCTACAGCCGTTAAGTCCTTGGTATAATCTGACAGTTCCCCAGTAGAAGATTGGGGAGGCTGCATCATATTAGCAAAATTTCCTGATGCCTTTGATTTTTTAGGCTTACGAAGGTCATGAATGGCCTTCAAGTCTTGCTTACTAAGACCTGCGTAACGCTCCAAAGAACGTCGTAAATCGATAATGCGAGGCTTATCACTGTCATCCTTATATTGAAAACCAGCAACTTCAAGGAGACGACAAACCATCAAATCCTTATGAAGGAGAAAGGCCATCAATACATGTTCAGACCCTACCTCTACAGCACCAGTCACACCAGCAATTCCCTCTGCCTCTTGCAACATAGCCTCTAAAGCATGTGACTGTACACGTAAATCGATAATATCTGATTCAGACAAGTCTTTTGGACTTTTCTCCATCGCTAGTACAGCTGCTGTCTCAATCTCTTCCGCACGAATACGGTCCTCAAAATCAGTAAATGTTAGGTAGGCTACAGATCCTGGAACCTCAACCATAGCCAGAAGCACATGCCAAGTCTCCAGAAAAGGACTTCCAAAACGCTCTGCCTCAAGCTGTGCACGATGGAAAATGGCCTGCATTTTTCTTGAATATGTCGTCATCTAATTTCCTTTTCTATCCAATCTAAGTAATAGCGAGCGTAGAATACGCGAACGAATAGCAGCCGCATCTGCGCCTAAAATATCATCACTAGCAGTTGCTAAAATCAAATTTCCCTCACGTTCTGTGATGATTTTTTCATCAAAAAGCAACTGGATCAAGTCTGTAAATACCTGCTCGCTGAGCTGATCCGCTAAGTTCTGAAGCAAATCATTAATCATGTGGTGCTTATCAGAGAATCTGACTTTGACGATACGAATATAACCGCCACCTCCACGCTTACTCTCAACAATATAACCACGACTTTCTGTAAAGCGGGTCTTAATAACATAATTAATCTGACTCGGTACAACTTGAAAAGTATCTGCTAAGTTCGAGCGTTGAATCTCAGCAATTCCAGACTGGCCCAGCAATTCTTTAATATATTCTTCTATACTATCTGATGTATTTCTTGCCATCTTAATTCCTCCAGTCTAATTTGACTATAACTGACTATTATTATACCAAAAATGTCAGCACATGGGAAACTATACCTTCAAAAAGCTTTTTAAAGTTGTCATTAGAGACCATATAAGATACAATAAATAAGACTAAAATATTAGGTAACTTTAAGTGTTTGATCCACTTTGACAGGCTGAGCCTCACCTAATCCAACAAGTACTTTTTAGCACTTTCGCAGTAGTATTAGTCTTATCACTCTTGATAAAGCTCTTGTGACTTTTAGTCTTTATTTTATTTCTCTATGAAAGGTTACTCATGAAATACATCATTGCATTCTTAATCTCTATGATTCCCTTGGTTGAGCTCCGTGGAGCCGTTCCTGTTGCTATCGCCTCAGGTATCCCTTGGTGGCAAGCCCTTATTCTTTGTGTTATTGGGAACATGATTCCAGTTCCAATTATCTTCTTCTTCGCCCGCCGTGTTCTCGAATGGGGGGCAGACAAACCTCTAATTGGTGGCTTCTTTACCTGGTGTCTTAAAAAAGGTCACAGTGGTGGGCAAAAACTTGAAAAAGCTGCCGGAGATAAGGGGGTCTTCTGGGCCCTCCTCCTTTTTGTGGGAATTCCACTTCCAGGAACAGGAGCCTGGACTGGTACCCTAGCAGCATCTATCCTAGATTGGGACTTTAAACGTAGTGTTATTGCCGTTATGCTGGGGGTTATCCTTGCAGGTATCATCATGGGAACACTCTCTCTTCTACTTGGTGTAAATACCTTCGCTCATTAATTACTTTGTTAACGTCTGGGGCATGCTCAGATGTTTTTTTTATAACAACAAAAAAGAAGTTACGATTCATTTACGTAACTTCTTTCTTTTTATCTAGCAACTAGAATTAGTTGTTAAGTGCTGCTGCCATTGTAGCTGCAACTTCTGATTCAAAGTCGTTAGATGCTTTTTCGATACCTTCACCAACTTCAAAGCGAACGAATTCTACTACTGAAGCGTTTACTGATTCAAGGTAAGCTTCAACTGTTTTGCTGTCGTCCATGATGTAAACTTGAGCAAGAAGAGTGTAAGCTTGGTCAACTTTAGTGTTGTCAAGCAAGAAGCGGTCCATTTTACCTGGGATGATTTTATCCCAGATTTTTTCTGGTTTACCTTCAGCAGCCAACTCAGCTTTGATATCTTCTTCAGCTTGAGCAAGAACAGCATCAGTCAATTGAGCTTTAGAACCATATTTAAGGTGTGGAAGAGCTGGTTTGTTAACCATTGCACGGCTTTCGTTATCTTGATCGATAGCGTGGTTAAGTTGTGCCAATTCATCTTTAACAAATTGTTCATCCAATTCAGTGTATGAAAGAACAGTTGGTTTCATCGCTGCGATGTGCATTGAGATTTGTTTTGCAAGAGCATCATCTCCACCTTCGATAACTGAAACAACACCGATACGTCCACCGTTATGTTGGTAAGCTCCGAAGTGTTGTGCATCAGTTTTCTCAACAACTGCAAAACGACGGAATGAAATCTTTTCACCGATAGTAGCTGTAGCAGTTACGTATGCAGCTTCAAGAGTTTCACCTGAAGGCATAGTCAATGCAAGTGCTTCTTCATTGTTAGCTGGTTTACCTTCAGCAATTACTTTAGCTGTTTCGTTTACCAACTCAACGAATTGAGCGTTTTTCGCAACGAAGTCAGTTTCAGCGTTAACTTCAACAACTGCTGCAACGTTACCGTTAACGTAAACACCAGTCAAACCTTCAGCTGCAACACGGTCAGCTTTCTTAGCTGCTTTAGCCATACCTTTTTCGCGAAGCAATTCAATCGCTTTTTCGATATCACCTTCAACTTCAACCAATGCTTTTTTAGCGTCCATGACACCAGCACCAGATTTTTCACGCAATTCTTTAACAAGTTTAGCTGTAATTTCTGCCATTTTGTTTTTCTCCAAATTTATTTTATCAAACTAAGGGGCAGGGCTGAGCCCCGCCCCTTAGGTGTTTGTCGTATCTTAAGTGGGCATATAGCCCTAACCAATCTTAAAGATTAGTTGTTGTCACCTTCGACAACTTCAACGATTTCTTCGATTGAATCAGCTGCAGCTGCTTCTTGGAAATCTGCAGAAGCATCTTCACCTTGGTTACCTTCGATGATAGCATCAGCCATTTTTGAAGTGATCAATTTAACGGCACGGATAGCGTCATCGTTAGCTGGGATGATTACATCGATCTCATCTGGATCAGCGTTTGTATCAACCATCGCTACAACTGGGATACCAAGTTTTTTAGCTTCTTTAACAGCGATTTGTTCTTTGTGTGGGTCAACGATGTAGATTACATCTGGAATGCGAGGCATATCTTCGATACCACCCAAGAATTTTTCAAGACGTGCACGTTGTTTGTTAAGAAGTGCAACTTCTTTCTTAGGAAGAACTTCGAAAGTTCCATCAGCTTCCATTTGTTTGATTTCTTTCAAACGAGCGATACGTTTTTGGATAGTATCCCAGTTTGTAAGAGTACCACCCAACCAACGGTGGTTGATGTAGTATTGACCAGCACGAGTTGCTTCTTCAGCTACTGCTTCAGCTGCTTGTTTTTTAGTACCAACGAACAAGATTACTGCATCGTTAGCTGCTGCTTCACGAACGAATTCGTAAGCTGTATCAGCCATTTTTACAGTTTGTTGCAAGTCGATAACGTGGATTCCGTTACGTTCTGTGAAGATGTACTTAGCCATCTTAGGATTCCAGCGACGAGTTTGGTGACCGAAGTGAACACCAGCCTCAAGAAGTTGTTTCATTGAAATTACTGCCATGAGTATTTCTCCTTAAAAATTGTTTTTTCCTCTTCTAAGCTTTAGACTTGCAGTCCCACCCTGCGGCAACAAGACCACAATCGGCTTAGAATGAGTATTTGTCACTTTACGCAACTATAATAGTTTATCAAAAAAAGTGACATTTGACAAGCTCTAAAACCAGTCTGACCATTAGAAAAATCCCCTCTCATTAAAATTGCAATCGTTTTCTTTGAGGTTGATGAGTATTTTGTTTATAATTAGGCTATCAAAAATAGAGGAGGACATTATTTTGTCATTAGTCGGAAAAGAAATTATTGAATTTTCAGCACAGGCTTATCACAACGGGGAATTCATTACTGTTACAGATGAAGATGTTAAAGGTAAATGGGCGGTCTTCTGCTTCTATCCTGCAGATTTTTCATTTGTCTGCCCAACTGAACTCGGTGACCTTCAAGAACAATATGAAGCTCTTAAATCTCTTGGTGTAGAGGTTTACTCTGTCTCTACCGATACTCACTTTGTTCACAAAGCTTGGCATGATGACTCAGATGTTGTTGGAACTATTACTTATCCTATGATTGGGGATCCTTCACACCACATCTCACAAGGTTTTGATGTTCTTGGACAAGATGGTCTCGCACAACGTGGTACATTCATTATTGATCCAGATGGTGTTATCCAAATGATGGAAATTAACGCTGATGGTATTGGACGCGATGCAAGTACTCTTGTTGATAAAGTCCGTGCTGCTCAATATATTCGTCAACATCCAGGTGAAGTTTGTCCAGCTAAATGGAAAGAAGGAGCTGAAACACTTACTCCTAGCTTAGATCTTGTAGGTAAAATTTAACAACCAGGGGGTATCCATGGTCTTAGATAAAGAAATCAAGACACAATTAGCGCAGTATTTAAATTTACTAGAATCTGATATTGTATTACAAACAGATTTAGGGGATGATGATAATTCTCGTAAAGTAAAAGAATTTCTAGACGAGATTGTTGCTATGTCTGACCGCATTAGTCTTGAATCAACACATTTAAAACGTCAACCTAGTTTTGGTATTGCACAAAAAGGGCAAAAAAGTCGTGTTATTTTCTCAGGCTTACCAATGGGCCACGAATTCACATCTTTCATTTTAGCTCTCTTGCAAGTTTCTGGTCGTCCACCTAAAGTTGATGAGGATATTATCGAACGTATCAAGAAGATTGATAAAACCATCGATTTAGAAACTTATGTTTCACTAACCTGTCACAATTGTCCAGACGTTGTTCAAGCCTTTAATATAATGGCTGTTTTAAACCCCAACATCACCCACACCATGATTGAAGGTGGTATGTATCAAGATGAGGTCAAAGCCAAAGGTATCATGTCTGTTCCTACGGTTTACAAAGACCAAGAAGAATTTACTTCTGGTCGTGCAACCATTGAACAGCTTGTAGAAAAATTGGACGGCCCACTTGATGCTGAGGCTTTCGCTGATAAAGGGGTCTATGATGTCTTGGTTATTGGTGGTGGTCCTGCTGGAAACAGTGCTGCAATTTACGCTGCTCGTAAAGGGCTTAAAACTGGGCTTTTAGCAGAAACCTTTGGTGGACAAGTTATCGAGACAGTTGGTATTGAGAACATGATTGGTACGCTATATACAGAAGGTCCTAAGTTAATGGCCCAAGTTGAAGAGCATACAAAATCTTACAATGTTGATATCATCAAAAGTCAATTAGCTACTGGCATTGAGAAGAAAGAACTTATTGAAGTCACACTAGCTAACGGTGCCGTTCTACAGGCTAAAACTGCTATCCTAGCACTAGGAGCCAAATGGCGTAATATCAACGTTCCTGGCGAGGAAGAATTCCGCAATAAAGGGGTTACTTACTGTCCACACTGCGATGGTCCTCTATTTGAAGGAAAAGATGTTGCTGTTATCGGTGGTGGTAACTCAGGTTTGGAAGCTGCTTTGGATTTAGCGGGTATTACTAAACACGTTACAGTCTTAGAGTTCTTGCCTGAATTAAAGGCAGATCAAGTCTTACAAGAACGAGCTGCTAAAACTGATAATCTAACCATTCTTAAGAACGTTGCAACCAAAGAAATTCTTGGTCAAGATCATGTGACTGGTTTGAGTTACGTTGAGCGTGATACAAACGAAGAAAAACATCTTGATCTTGAAGGTGTCTTTGTCCAAATTGGTCTTGTACCAAGTACTGCTTGGCTCAAAGACAGTGGTATTGAACTCAATGAACGCCAAGAAATTATCGTTGATAAATTTGGTTCAACAAATATCCCTGGTATTTTTGCCGCAGGTGACTGTACTGACAGCGCCTACAAACAAATCATTATTTCCATGGGATCTGGTGCTACAGCTGCTATCGGAGCCTTTGATTACTTGATTAGACAATAATCAAAACATACGTGTTAGTAATCTATCTACAACAATTACAAGAAATATAAAGAGGTTGAATGTCTTTCAGCCTCTTTATATTTCTTGTAAATAGGCAGTTTGAACAATCAACCAGCCAATTTGATGAAAGAGACTTGACGAATCTTTGTTTTTTCGATAGAATGGTATCTGTTATGGCGGTATAGCCAAGTGGTAAGGCACGGCTCTGCAAAAGCTTGATCGTCGGTTCAAATCCGTCTACCGCCTTCATAATACGAGGACACCTTAGGGTGTCTTTTTTCATTGTTGCATATAAAAATACCCGAAGCTAGAAACCTCGGGTATTCGTTATTCTTATTTAATGGCTTCAACCAAAGCCTCTGCTTGATTCTGAAGGCTTTCAAGAACTTCTTCAGTTGCTACGAATTTTCCATCCACCCAGGCTGTATCATTTACACGTGTCGCTGTAAAATCACCAACCACATGGGTACGGATAAATGGTAACAACTCTTTGTAGACATCAAAAAGTTGATTGTGACCACCATTAGCAACTGATGACACGGTTACAATCTTATCCTGAAGAGCTGATGGTCCTGAAGGATCTGATAGGTCAAGGGCCCGGCTCAACCAGTCAAGCAGATTTTTTACTGGCCCAGGAATTGAGAAATTATAAACCGGTGAGAAAATCCAGATTGCATCTGCTGCCAAGACCTGCTCTCGAACTTCTACCAAAACAGGAAGAACCGGACTTTCTAAATCCTGATTAAAAACAGGTACTTGACTATAGTCAAGATAAGAAACATTAGCTTTATCAGCTAGCATTTTCTCAGCTTCTTCTGCTAATTGGTGGTTAAATGATCCCTTACGAAGAGACCCAACGATAAATAGAATGTTTTTCATGATACATTTCCTTTGTATTTCTAACAATTAATAATTAATACTACATAGTAATATATGCGATTTCATTAGAAATATAAAGAAATATGCTCAGACATTCTTAAATTTTTTCAGTAGCTCTACCAACTGTGCCTGCTCTTCAGGTGTCAGAACGGAAAAAGTCTCCTCAATAGCTCGCTGATGTGGGGGGATTGCTGCTTGAATAATACGACGTCCCTCATCCGTCAAATCAACCTCGAAAGCACGCTTATCTGTTTGGCAGGCTTCTCGCGTCAGCCAGCCTTTTTTCTCCATATTTTTAATGACGACAGTCATATTACCGGAGGTAGCAAGCATGCGATCAATTAATTCGCCAATCTTCATACGTCCTTTGGCATTTAGCACGTCCATGACTCCAAATTGAGTTGGTGTCAAATTAAATTCTTTAAAGGTCTCAGAAACCTTGGCATCGATGGTACGAAAAGCCTTACGCATAACTACCATACTTTTTACAGCCATATTTTTATCTAAGTCGCTCATTCTAGTCCTTTCCAAATAGATGCTGTTTTTATTACTCTACCACAGTTTTTCTAAAAGTGGTATATGAAAATGAAAAAATAAGAAAAAAGAGTCCTTAGATATCTAACCAATACCTCAGAACTCTTTCATTTCTAACTATTACGATTCCAAAAAAGGGCTAATAAGATAACAGCACCTAGTACCGAAGGGACTATAGCAGTATCTGCTAACATCGGTCCCCAATTTCCAAAAAGAAGCTGACCAACAAAAGCACCTAGCCATCCAACAAAAGTCTTGCCAATACAGCCCATACGTTCACCCCTATTTGATATAGCAGAAGCAATAAGGCCAATTAGAAAACCAACTATCATACTTCCAATCATGATAAATTCTCCATCATACTTAGATTACCCAATCCCCATTTCGGAAGATTGGTACACGACTACCATCTTGGCGGATACCATCAATATCCATTTGATTTGAACCAATCATAAAGTCTACGTGCACATCTGAACGATTAAGACCAGCTTCCTTAAGTTCCTCTTCTGTCATGTCTGCCCCTCCCTCAACACTGGTAGCATAGGCTGCTCCAATAGCTAGGTGGTTGGATGCATTCTCATCAAAAAGAGTGTTAAAGAAAGTGATGCCTGACTGTGAAATCGGACTTGGATCTGGAACCAAAGCACATTCACCTAGAGCACGCGCTCCATTATTGTTGAAGACGAGATTCTTCATCACTTCATCACCTTGATCCGCTGTGATATCTACAATTTCACCATCTTTGAAGGTTACCTTGATTCCCTCAATAATATTACCATTGTAGCTTAGAGGCTTTGTGCTTGAGACATAACCATCTGCACGACGAAAATCTGGTGCCGTAAAGACCTCTTCTGTTGGCATATTAGGAAGGAAGCCTTCACCTTGCGCATTGATGGCACCTGCAGACTCCCAAACGTGGTTTTTAGGCAATCCTAGAGTCAAATCTGTTCCAGGTGCTTGGTAGTGTAAGGCTGAGAATTGTGCCTCTTTGAGTAGGCGTGCTTTAGCATCCAAACGGTCAGCATGTTCCTTCCAAGCACGTACAGGATTCTCTTCATAAACACGACAGGTCTTGAAAATTTGGTCCCAAAGTAAATCTACAGCTTCCTCATCACTCGAAGCATCAGGAAAGACCTTCTTAGCCCATTCCTTACCAGCTGCAGCAGCTACAGTCCAACTAACCTTATTAGACTGAGTTGCCACCTGCATAGGTTTAAAGGCCACCCCAGTAGCTTTAGCATGAGCAGATAAACGTTCAGGAGCTACACCATTAAGGGCACCTGGATCTGATGAACGAACACCTAAGCGACTTGCCTTCTTGGCTAACAAATATTCCATTTCAGCTTTTTTATAGGCGGGAACCTCTTCGATGCGGTCCATATCAGCATGCAGGAAGCGCTCGCGATTAATAATATCATCTGACCATTGAACGATTACCTCAGCTGCTCCTAAAGCATAGGCTTCTTTAACTAAGAGGTGTGCTAGCTCTGCTTGTTCTACATCAATGCTCAAGGCCACTGTATGACCAGGTTGCACATTAATCCCATTAGCAACCAGTAATTTAGCATATTTCTCAAGATTTTCTTTAAAATTTGGTAAAACCATGATTAACTCCTTGAAACTATAATTTTCTATCAGTATACCATAAGACGAAGAAAAAGGTTTCCTCTCAGCTTTGGCTTTTTAGCATCACATGCAGACCCCTAAACAAAAAGAGAACGGAGACTGACTCCATTCTCTCAAAGTTGAGGACGATTCTCTTTAGCCATTAAAAGAAATCATCAAAAAGACTTAATTGATTATCTTCTGGCATATTTCCTAGGATGCCCATTTCATCCAATTTTTCAACCAAGGTTGATGATAGGCCTCCTCGTTTACGCAATTCTGTCTTGGAAAGGAATTCACCTTCTTCACGCGCAGCAACCACTTGCTTAGCAACGTTCTCACCCAAACCTTCAAGTGCAATAAACGGTGGAATCAAAGTATCTCCTTCAATCAGAAATTCAGTTGCCTGACTCTTATAAAGATCTAACTGACCAAAGGTAAAGCCACGTTCTAACATTTCATTGACAATTTCAAGCGTCGTAAATAAGTCATTTTCAACATTAGTCGCTTCATTTCGTTGGCGCTTCTCCTTAATATCTTCCATTCGAGCTTTAACAGCATCAAGACCTGCAGACATCGTCTTAAGCTCAAATGCTTTAGCTCGAATCGAGAAGTAGGCACAATAGTAATAAATAGGATGGTGCACTTTGAAATAAGCTACACGTAGGGCCATCATAACGTAGGCTGCCGCATGGGCTTTAGGGAACATGTACTTGATTTTACCACAAGATTCAATGTACCAGTCTGGAACATTATTTTCACGCATAGCTTGAATATAGCCATTACGCTCTTCTTCGGAAATCTTCAACCACATCCCCTTACGCACACGTTCCATAATAGTGAAGGCCATCTTAGGATCTAACCCCGCATGCATTAGGTATACCATGATATCATCACGACAACCGATAACTGTTTTCAGAGTGGCGATACCTTCCTTAATCAAATCTTGTGCATTACCTAGCCAAACGTCTGTTCCATGAGACAAACCAGATAACTGTAAGAGTTCCGCAAAGGTCGTCGGATGCGTCTCGTCGACCATACCACGAACAAAGTTAGTCCCAAACTCAGGGATTCCCAACATTCCCGTTGGTGTCCCAATCTGTTCAGGTGTTACCCCTAAAATATCAGTCCCTGAAAAAAGTTTCATTACATCTGGATCATCTGCTCGAATATCTTTTGGATCAATTCCTGATAAATCCTGCAACTTACGAATCATAGTCGGATCATCATGTCCCAGAATATCAAGCTTCAACACGTTCTCATCAATATCGTGGAAGTTAAAGTGAGTCGTCTGCCAGGCAGCCGTTACATCATCGGCCGGATATTGAACAGGTGTGAAATCATAGACATCCATATAATTTGGAATAACAACGATACCACCCGGGTGCTGACCTGTGTTTCGCTTAACACCAGCAGCCCCCATGGCTAAACGGTCGACCTCGGCATCTCGGTAAAACTTATTGTAGTCACGTTCGTAACCTTTGACAAAACCATAAGCCGTCCGATCTGCAACAGTACCTACTGTTCCAGCACGAAAAGCATATTGCTCTCCAAAAATATCACGAACATCCAAGTGGGCTGATGGTTGATCATCACCGGAAAAGTTCAAATCGATATCCGGAACCTTATCCCCATCAAAACCTAGGAAAGTCTCGAAAGGAATATCCTGACCATCTTTTTTATACTCCGTTCCACATTCCGAACACTCCTTATCAGGCAAATCGAAGCCAGATCCATAAGAACCATCTGTAATGAACTCTGAGTGTTGACATTTAGGACATAAATAGTGTGGCGGCATCGGATTAACCTCAGTAATTCCAATCATCGTCGCAACAAAACTAGAACCGACAGATCCACGCGAACCAACTAGGTACCCACGTTCATTTGAACGGTTAACCAGCATCTGCGAAGCCAGGTAAATTACGGCAAAACCATTACCAAGAATTGAGGACAACTCTTTCTCAATTCGCAGATCAATAATATCAGGCAAAGGATTACCATAGAGCTCAAACGCTCTAGCATATGTCATCTCCGCAACCTGTTCTTCCGCACGATCAATGAAAGGTGTGTACAAGTCTTTTTTGACAACCTCGACCTCTTCAATTTGTTCTGCCATAGCCTGCGTATTAGTTACAACAATTTCATAGGCTAAGTCTTTTCCCAAAAAGGCAAAGTCATCTAGCATCTCATTCGTTGTTCTAAAATGCGCTTCAGGTAAAGGAGCAGGTTTCGCATTTTCTCCCTTACCGATTGGCCTATTAATCATTGCTCCTTGTCCTAAAGCACGAACAATGATTTCACGATAAATCGCATCCTCAGGATTGATATAATGTACATTTCCTGTAGCAAGCACAGGCTTGTCCAGACGATTAGCAACTTCAATCAAATCTCGAATCAGTTGTTCTATAGCCACCTCATCCTTAATTAAGTCCTTCGCAATCAATGGTGCATAAATCGCTGGTGGCATAACTTCAATAAAGTCATAATATTTAGCAACTTCAACTGCCTTGTCAATACCATGAGACAGAAGCGTATCAAAAACCTCACCATCAGCACAAGCAGAACCTACAATGATTCCCTCACGATACTCATCTAAGACCGTACGAGGAATACGTGCTACCCCCTCAAAGTATGAGACATTTGATAAACTTACCAACTTAAAGATATTCTTCAAGCCAGTTTGATTCTGAACATACAGCGTCGCATGTTTAACACGAGACTTTTTATACGAATCTTCAGAAACCAAATCCGTGTTCAACTGTTCCAAATTAGTCAAACCGTGCTTATCAAACACATCTTTTATGAAGATAAACAACAAACGGCCCGTTGCTTCCGCATCATAATTGGCCATGTGGTGGTGATCTAAAGCCACACCAAACCGCTTCGTCAAAGGACCCAAACCATGACGCTTATACTCAGGATAAAGATTTCGTGCAAATTCTAAAGTATCAATAACTGGTTGTGAAATTGTTGGTAACTGATGTCTTTCATAATTGGCATTCATAAAACCAACGTCAAAGGTCGCATTATGGGCTACTAGCACAGTTCCTTGACAGAATTCTTGAAACTCCTGTAAAACTTGGACTAAAGGTTTAGCACCTTTTACATGATTATCAGTAATACCTGTCAACTCAGTAGTAAAAGCAGAAAGAGGATGCCCAGGGTCTATAAATTCATCAAATTGCTCAATAATATTACCTTTATGCATTTTTGATGCCGCAATCTGAATCAAATCATTATGAACAGCAGACAAGCCCGTTGTCTCAACGTCAAATACAACATAAGTAGCTTCTTTTAATTCCAAATTCTGGGAATTATAAACAATAGGAACTTTATCCTCAACAAGATTGGCTTCAAGACCAAAAATAGCCTTAATACCAGCTTTCTTAGCCCTATGGTAGCCATGAGGAAAACTCTGAACATTAGCGTGATCAGTTATAGCAACAGCTGGATGCCCCCAAGAAGCAGCAGTATCAATAAGCTCTTCCACAGTTGGCATGGCATCCATAGTCGACATGTTAGTATGTGCATGAAATTCCACACGCTTTTGTCCCTCAGGCATCAAATCCTTGCGAGGTGTGTGAGAAATCTCTTTGATATCTTGTACATTCATTGTCAGACTATGAGTGAAAGGATTATTCTCAATACGACCGCGAACTCTTACCCAGTTTCCCTTTTTTATCATATCGAACTTAGCAAGCTCATCACTATCTTTGACCCAGCGCTGCATTGCAAAACTAGAGGTATAATCAGTTACCTTGAAATTAATAATAATTCGACCCGTCTTAGTTTCACGTTGCTCTACATCAAAAATATATCCTTCAAAAACAACACGATTCTCTTCAGAATTAATATCAACCATTGGCGTTATTTCAGCCTTATCAAAACTAGCCTGACGTTGACTTTGTTTCTCAGCAAAATTTTGGGCCGGTTCGTTCACAGGTTTCGGTGCTGGAGCACTCTCAAGAATAGATTGAAGAGCCTGTCTTGCCTGAGATTCAGCTTGTTCTTGTAAAGAAACCTTGTTTGTTTCGTAAGCCTCTTCTAAAGAAGATGACGCTTCCTTATCTTCAAGAACAGAAATTGATACGTCAGATAAACCAACTTGAGAAAGAGATTTAGAAATCAAAGAAATAAATCTATCCTGTAAATTTTCTTTAATAATATGCGCTGGAGTCTTAACACAAATACTATTATTTGAAATTTCAACCTTTAGATTTGAGAATAAAGAATAAATAGAAAAGTGAGAAACTTTTAAACTATCTAAGGCATATGAAAAATAATCTCCAAGTAAAGAATCATCGCAAGAAGTAGAAAATAAACGAATCTCAAAAGAAGCTTTGGCACCTAAAGAATCGAAGGAAGAATGAAATAAACTATCAAAAAGCACAAAAGACTCATAAGAAAGAACACTAGGGAAAGAAAAAACAAAAAACCACTGCCGTTTTGATTTAAATAGTTTTACTGTTTCGATAGAACCATCTTTAATTTCTTTAAAAGCATCGTGTTCCTTAGGAAAACGAATTTGTTTTAAGAGAAGCTGAAATTTATCAGACATAAAAATTAAACTCCTATATACAAAAAAACACTCCTAAAGGAGTGTAACTTATACCGGCGGCCGGGGTCGAACCGGCACGTCCTTGCGGACACTGGATTTTGAGTTCCATAACTCCATTATTTAAATCTTACAACCTTGATTTAATAGGGCTTTAAGCCTTTTAAATCTTGCAAAATAGACTCATTTTTCAAATTTTAGTAACTTTTTGGTAACACTCCATACCTTATCGTTCTAAGAGCATCATCAGAGAATAGACGATATGTCCCAACAGGTTATATTCATCCAGAGGTATTCAAGACACTTGTACGATTATTTGAGGTATATGGAATATTAACAAACTAAACATAAATTAGATCTAGTTTTTGTATAAATGACTCTAATATTTTTCTTTTAGATTTTGAGTCTAATATTATTAGTTTTAAATCTCAGAAATATTGATTTTATAAGCTTTTTTTCCATAATATTTTTTAAAACTTAGTATCACTTCCAAAGTTTAGATACTTTTTAGTAACTATAAAATGCTAGAAAGTATACTCCTTATTAAAAAGAGTTTTGGACTAGTTTTGTGCAATTTTATTACCCATATCCGTAATAAGAGAGGCTAAATTAATTGCCTTTAATGATTGTAGAAATTGGTTGTGAATATCATTAGACACATAACCAGCTAGCAAAATATGCTCAGCCATGTCATATTGCTTAATCAAGAGAATCTTATCATGTTTTTCATTAAATAAAATCGCACTAATTGCTGTATTAAAGACTGGAAAACGAAAACTCGCACATTGTGAACAATAAGGAATATCTCCCTCATCTTTTAAAAATTTTTTCTCCAAAGGATGCCCACATTCGGGACAACAAGTCATTGTTTTGTCAAATATAGAAACCTCTTTTTTAAAGTTCTTAAAAGTAATTTTACCAGTAAAATCGAGACCACGCAAGACATTGAAATAAATCAAGACTTTTTTTTAAAATTTATCTTATGATATACTAAACTTATCAGCTATTGGTTCTGAAAAAGTGTCTGCCACAGTTTTACTACAAATTCTCATGACTTGTGCCAAGATTTATAAAAAACGGATAGCTATAATAGCTCTTAGAGCAAAAACATGACATATAGGAGGTTAAAGACATGTCATACTTTTATCTTTTTATCGCCATTGTAGGAGAGATATTGGGAACTAACCTTTTGAAATTATCAGACGGTTTTACAAAGCCTATTCCAACCGTTTCTGCCCTACTTAGCTATGGCGTTTGTTTCTATTTCCTCTCACTAGCAATGCAAAAAATTCCTTTAGGAATAGCTTATGCAACATGGTCAGCTGTCGGTTTAGTTTTGACAGCCTCTATCGCAGTAATGATTTTCAAAGAAACACTAAATGTTTATAGCATTATCGGTTTAATTTTGATTATCATTGGTGTTGTCATGGTTAACTTATTAGGAAATGCAGGACATTAATAAAACCGGCTCTATACTATTTGTAGTGGGTAAATCCCCTATGGATATTATGGAGCCTATTTTGTTGTAGAAAAAAAGTTCCATAAGAACTATAATGAAAAGCTAGAATTCTGTCAATATTTTGGACACATTTTGGGAGGGAATTTTGAAGACTAGCGTCCTCCTAATTTTCCCAATAAGTTTTAACTTCTTCAAAAATCTTATTCAAAAGTTCTGCATCTTTTTCTGACAACTGATTTTTTTCTATAACTCTATCTTTTAGTTCTGTTGCCTTTATTTTATTTCTTGCCACCGAAACTGCTATTGAATGTTTCAAAATATCAAACTCATCCTTTGAAAAGTTTGCAATATTGGTAAGATCTAATTGTTCTAGAGGTAAACTACTGATAATTGAATAAGGTTTTTGTCCCAGCAAATAATCTGTAGTAGTCCCAAAGATATTTGCTAATTTCACAACGAATTCTAATCCTGGTTCTAACGTTCCATTCTCCCACCGAGAATATGTCCCTTGTTGAACTCCAATTAATTCCGATATTTGTACTTGAGTTAACTTTTTTGATTTTCTGAGAGTTTTTAACCTCTCTGAAAATTTATAATCCTCTGTATACATAATTCTCCTATAGATATTCTTATTCGTATATTTTAGCTTGACAAAATATTCTAAACGGTATAAAATAGAATTATTCCATAAGGAATATTTATTTTGAGATTGAATATTCCATTGAGAATATTATAGCATAAAAGGAGGTAAAAGCGTATGTAACTAGTAGTCGATTTAAAAAATTTTAATAAAGGAGGTAGGATTCGACAAAATAAAAAATCTTGAAACAAATGTGCCGTTCGTTCCAAGATCAAAACATATTATGTAACAATTATACCACAGAAAACTCTTCAGTTGCACAAGAAAATTTCGGAGGTTTCACAAAAAGATGACCAATAAAGAGTTAGTCAATCAAATTTCTGGCCTAAACTCTACCTCTACTCTTAAAAATTGGATTCAACTGATTAAAGAGATAAGTGGCAAGGAATTTAAGAAAATTAAAGTTCCTATCAGTAGAAATCCCAGAACTCATCAATTAAGTTATACAGTTGCCTATGATTTTACAGACGAAGACCTTAGACAATTTCAAAAGTTAGCTAAACTAAAACTTGAAATAGGTCTAAAAGAGGCTATACAAGCCGTATTTGGGAGTCTAGCAGACAATGAACATGAATCCCTAAACCAAGTAATAGATGAGCTCTACGATGAACTGAGCGCCTTAAAACAGGAATTTAAGCGAGAAATGCGACTGATAAAAATTGAGAATTCCAACCTAAAAAAGAAAATCCAAGATATTGAAGAGTCGATGCAAACCGGCTTACTAGGGTTTGTTAACAAGAGGTCAAAAAATAGGTTCGGCTAATAGCGAGTTTTCGGCTGAGCCATGAGGCAGAAAGCCGAAAATGAGCGTAGATGCGGACGGACCATTTTTGACCGATAGGGTGTGTAGTAACACCACCCTCTGCAAGTTAGGTGTACCATCGAAAGAATTCAGTATTACCAAGGGTTTTGGAGATTTCAAGGGTGGCAAAATTAGGCAAAAAGTTGAATCAAAATCTATGGCAAAAAAGGAGCATTTACGTTCTGTATTTGACTGGATTCAAATTCAGTTTGATAAGACTGAATTTTCGCCAAAAGAAATAATCGAAGATATCCTATTTCTTGACTTTGACCTATTTATTGAGAATAAGGGGAGCCTTAAATACTATAACTATGATAGCCAGCTTCATTATGGGAATATCCGTATCTACTATGGATCGAAAGAGTCGTCCTACATGCTTGTCATGTCAGGACAGGCACTAGAGTTCTATAGAGATAAGGTATTAGATCCAAATAGTCTGTCCGAAAGACAGTTTCTGGACAACCTCTACTACAATTACAATCAATTTTCAGTAAGACGAATTGATATTGCAATAGATGATTTTAATGAAACACCCTATTTCACTCCTAATCAGCTTCTAAAGATTTGTCAGAAGAAACGCTTTATATATGGAAAAAGCACCTACTACAATACCTACGGAGATGAAACAATCGGTCAGACCTTATATTTGAGAAAACCCAATGATGATGAAAGACTTAGAATTTACGATAAACGCTTAGAACGAGCTGAGAAGCTCGGTATCAGCAAGCGGTATATAGAAAATTGGATAAGAACTGAGTTAGAACTTAGGAAAGAAAAAGCTCACTACTTCATTCAAGAATGGTTGCATTCAGAAATAGATCTTCTCAACTTTACCAAGGGATATCTCAAAGAAAAAGTGAGATTCTATAGTGATAGTCATTTCTCAAAACCTTTGAGATCTTGGGAAAAGTTTTTAGGTCACTCAAAACCTGTCTCTATCATTATTTCAAAACCAAAAACAGAACTGGAACAAAAATTAGAATGGTTTACCTATAAAGGTTCAGGAGCTATTCTGAAAGCGTATAAATTTCTATACGACAATAATTTACTGCATGAGTATGAGAAATCTAACTATCTCGCACTCAACAATATGGAATATCCACCAGATTTAGCAAGTGGATTAATAGAAAGGGCAATACTCTTTAAAAGAGAGGATTTGATCCCTACAATCAAAGAAAATATCAAAAGGAGAAATTAACTATGGCAAAAATGCTCTCACAAAATGACTGGAATTTTAATAACATTGGAACAAAATTTGAATTGGATGAAGTCATTCCAAAATTTGAAACGGAAGTCCGTGCAGATGCAAACGGAGAAATTATCAAAAACCGAGATGGTAGCGAAAGACGTTTTAATACCGATAAAATCATTGGTTGGAAATACAATGTAACAATCAAGGATGGACAATTCAAAAAGAAATCAACCCAAGTCTCTGTAGACAATCCAGAAGCTTTAGTTGATAATGACTATATCCAAGCAATGGATGAAGTACCAGTTACATTTGACAATTTACAAGCTACTATGATTAGTTCGACAATGTATTACAAGGCGGATGCTATCCATTTAGTAGATGTAAAACAAAAATAAGTATCAGACAAGGGGAGTTAATCCTCCCCTTACTTAATCTAATTAGAAAAGGAGATCACATGATTAAAACTGTAACAAAAGATGACCTTATCGAACTTGGATTTGCTCCAGGAACTGCAAGAAAGATTATCCATACTGGCAAATTACTATTAGTAAATCGTGGTTTTAACATCTACGATAACAAACGGATTGGTACAATTCCAGCCAGTGTCGCTGAAGAACTACTAGGAATTGAACTCCAGAAAGAAGCATAATGAATGACTATTCGTAAAACTAAAAGTGGTAAATGGACCGTTGATGTTTCTAATGGTTTCCACCCAGTCACACAAAAAAGAATACGTATCATTCGAAAAGGATTAAAATCTAAAAAGGAAGCACTAGAACTAGAACAACATATTCGAGTTGTAGAATTAAAGGAAAAACAATTTGACTTTGTAGTAACAACAGATATGTTATTCCAGTTGCTTGAAGAAGACGATTTGAAAAATGGCAGAAAAATAAGCTATACAAGTACACAAAGAAACAATTATGAGCGTCATATTAAACCATATTTTAAAAATACAAATTTAAATAAATTAACGTATGACCATATATTCGAATTTCGTGAATACCTAAAAACAAAACCTAAAAAACAAAATGAAAATGAAACTTTAAGTTTTAATACAATTAATAAAGTTCTAATTCTACTTAAAAAAATTTTTGACACTGGTATAAGAAAATCCCTTATTGATAAAAATCCTGTTGAGAATCTGAGAAAATTACCAATTAGGAAGCCTAATATCAAATTTTGGAGTATAGAAGAATTCACGAGATTTAGAGAACTTATTCAAGATGATGAAATAAGCTATGACCTGTTTTTCGTAATTGCTTTCTTTACTGGGATGAGAATGGGAGAAATACTCGCATTGAACTGGAATGATATAAATCTTTTAACAAATACAATTTTCGTTACCAAAACGGTATACTTTGTAAATAATACAAGCTACATTAATACAACAAAAACACGTTCAGGAACTAGAAATATTACAATCAATCAGAAATTAGCAGAAATGTTAAAAGATTGGAAAGAAAAACAAAAAGAAAAACTTAAGGAATTTACCAAAAATACTGACGAACTACAAATAATACAGAGTACACCAATAACTATTACAAAAAATATGATTGATAAGAAGTTTAAGCAAATACTAGAAAGGGATAAAGATTTAAAGAGAATAAGAATTCATGATTTAAGACACTCTCATGCATCATTACTTATAAATCAAGGGGAAGATTATCTTGTTGTTAAAGAAAGATTAGGACACGCATCTATTACGACAACAATTGATACTTATTCCCATTTGTACCCTAGCAAACAGAAAACATTAGCTAATAAACTTGATGATTTATTTTAAAATGGAAAAAATTGGTAACTCGACTTACAACAAAGAAAAAAAGACAAGGTCCGAAAACCTTGTCTTTAATACTATACCGGCGGCCGGGGTCGAACCGGCACGTCCTTGCGGACACTGGATTTTGAGTCCAGCGCGTCTGCCAATTCCGCCACGCCGGCAAAGTATAACTGGGGTAGCTGGATTCGAACCAACGCATGAGGGAGTCAAAGTCCCTTGCCTTACCGCTTGGCTATACCCCAAATATATAGGCGAATGAGGGGAATCGAACCCCCGAATGTCAGAGCCACAATCTGATGTGTTAACCACTTCACCACATTCGCCACTTTACTAACACGGGCAGTAGGAATTGAACCCACACTGAAGGTTTTGGAGACCTTAGTTCTACCTTTAAACTATGCCCGTAACTATGGAAGGGGAGGGATTCGAACCCCCGAACCCGAAGGAGCGGATTTACAGTCCGCCGCGTTTAGCCTCTTCGCTACCCTTCCAAAATATAAACAAATGGCGCGAGACGGAATCGAACCGCCGACACATGGAGCTTCAATCCATTGCTCTACCAACTGAGCTACCGAGCCA